>DASVBA010000415.1:0-8106 GCA_036376095.1 Chryseolinea sp. | reverse complement strand
GGCCGAATTGGTCACGGAGCGCGGTTACTTCGGAAGTGATAACAAGTTCATCTACGAGGTGTGCTGGAATAAAAATTGTTCCGAATTTCTTTGCCAGCACAACGTCGCCCGGCAACACCGTTGCTCTCCCTACCCGGATCGGCGCATTGATTGTGGTAAGCATCATCTGATTGATAAAAGATGGATCTGATCCTTTGATCCAGGCGTTGAATCCTTTGATCTCCTCGAGTCCTTCCTGATCTCGCACAGATCCATAAAAAATAACGCCGCGCTGAGATTTCGCATAGATCGAATTCCCGAGGTTGTCGCCGATCAATGTACCATCGGCAATCTTCCCGTATCCATCTGCAACATATACGTCACCTGGTGTTAGGATATCAATAGGCCAGGAGTTGGTTCCGCCCTTCTGCGCTCTGTTTTCAACTTTTCCTTGTTCCTTAACCTGATTCTGAAGGTCTGGTCTCAAAGGCATATACTGAGCGGTTATAACACGGCCGGTCATTGCACTATCGGGCCAAATCACCTGCCAATCCCCTTCGAACTGATTGTGGTACCCTTTTCCTCGCAAAACGCCCCACGCTTCCTCGACAGAAATGTTTTTCAATCTTTTAAGAATAGCGTCCGATACTTTCGGTCTTCCGTCAGGGAAACGTTCTCCTTTCCATTCCGATGTTAAGGCTTTAATGTATTCAGGAGAAGAACCAACCCGCTGCCCGAAAGAAGCGAGACCTATCAGAACGAATGCTGAAATCAATAATCCTTTTTTTACCATTATATGATCACGTTTAGTTTGAGTCTGGAAATTCAGAATTGCGCAGGAATTAAGCATAAAACTGTTGGTCGATCAAAGTACTTTTTTACCAATGGAAAGATCAGGTTTTGAGGATTTACACGATCACCATTCATTGTTAAGGACGAATAAGTGTTCCGTCTTTCTTTCTTACCTGCCAATTGGACTTGGTTCCAATGGGATACTTCGCAGCTTCTTTCTCATTGATATCGACGCCGAGGCCCGGCACTTCATTCACTGACATATAGCCTTTGTTCATCGTTGGGCATCCACTGAACACCTCCAGCATTTTGTCGTTGAAAGTCACCGCCTCCTGAATACCAAAATTCCACACGGCAAGATCGATATGCGCATGTGCGGCGTGACCAACCGGTGATACATCTCCTGGACCGTGCCACGCCGTTTTGATGTTGAACCATTCACCAAGTCGAGCGATCTTCATTGCAGGCGTTATTCCGCCGATCTGCGAAACGTGCACTCGGATATAATCAAACCACTGGTTCACCATCGGCAATTTGAACTCGTTGATATTGTTAAACAGCTCTCCCATCGCAATAGGCACGGTTGTACTTGCCCGCAATTGCTTGAACCACTCCATGTTTTCGGGTGAGAATGGATCTTCAATAAAGAAAGGACGATACTGATCAAGTTGTTTGATCATATTGATTGCATCCATAGGTTGAACGCGCTCGTGGATATCGTGCAGCAATTCAATCTCATCGCCACAACGTTTGCGTGTAACTTCGAACATCTTCGGTACAGACTTCAGGTAGGCACGCTCGTTCATGTAATTGTCTGTCTCTGCGCCAAAACCGGCCGCTTTGAAATCAGGTGTATCGTTGACGCTGCCCACCGCGCCATAACCTCCCTGCTGTATTCTTATGTAACTGAAGCCACGATCCATAATTCTTTGCACGTCATCAGCTACTTCTTCGGGGGTTTTACCATTAGCATGCGTGTAGCAAGGGATGGCGAACCTTGATTTTCCGCCTAGTAATTGATAGACCGGCATGTTGGCCCTCTTGCCTTTAATGTCCCACAACGCTTCGTCTAGTCCACTGATTGCGTTGTTCAGGACCGGACCGTTCCTCCAATACGAACTGACATAAACGGCATTCCACATATCTTCAATATTGTCGACGTCCCTTCCGACACAGAAGTCATTCAGGTAACTATTTATAGCGGTGACCACGGCGACGGCACGTTGTGTAAAAGTCGCACAACCCAGACCATAAAGTCCCGGCTCTGTTGTTTCAACCTTGACGACGATAAGGTTGGATCCTTGGGGCGCCGTTGCAATGGCTTTTACACTCTTAATCTTTACCGGTGGTAATCCTTTCGCGTAGGCTGGTGTCTCACGGATCTCGGCATGAGCAGTAGGTGCCATCAAGCCAAGCAGGCCTGACGCGGAGCCGATACCTAACATTTTCAGTGCATCACGTCGGGCAGATGAAAATTTGTGTTCAGATTTAAGCATGGTTTTTTTATGGTTTGGATGACACGAATAAATTTAACCATAAAAGTTATCTGACAGCTCTTTCATAAGCATATCTTACAGTTGAATACACGAACGGCGAATAAAGGATAAATTAAACAAAGAATGGAACGCCAGGTGTTGCGTATTTCCGCATGCCTTCTTCGTTGATCTCTACCCCTATTCCAGGTTTTTCTGAAAGTTGAATGAAGCTGTTAGTGACCATTGGTCCGTCAAATGTTACAATCTCCTTGAACATCGGGTTGGTGTGAAAATAGATTTGCCACTCCAGTATTAGGAAATTGGGAACTGAAGCGCAAACGTGACACGCGGCCATTGCTCCGAGGAATGACGCGACCATATGAGGTGCAAACGGGATATAATACAGGTTTGAAAGATTTGCAATACGTTGCCCCTCTCCTAATCCACCTGCTTTTTGAAGATCGGGCATAATAATGTCAACGGCTCCTATTTCAAGTAATCTCCGGAAACCATGTGCGAGGTAGTGGTTTTCACCAGCGCATATTGGAGTACTCGTTGAATCGGTAATAGCTTTGTAAGCTTCTGCGTTTTCGGCGGGTATTGGTTCCTCAAGCCACATCAGGTTGAGCGGTTCAAGACGTTTTGCCACCTGGTGCGCGGTGGGCGCATCATATCGTCCATGCATATCCACACAGATATCGATCAACGGGCCGACAGCCTGACGGGCAGCCGCGATCTGATCGTACATTCTTTGCAGCTCACCAGGGCTGGCCGTCCAGTTGTACAAATCGTATTTGTTTGGATCATCGCGCTGATCAAGATCAAACTTAATTGCATTAAAACCCATTTTCTTAGCATCGGTTGCAGCCGCTGCAAAGTCCTGGGGTGTTGGTAATTTTGATTGGTACAACGCAGTGTCGCAGTACACACGGATCTTATCCCTGAACTTTCCACCCAAGAGCTGGTATACTGGAAGGTTCAATGCTTTTCCCGTCAAGTCCCATAACGCCGTCTCGATTGCGGTAAGTACGGACACATACATTCCAGATTGCGCCCCTTCGAAAAATCCTGATCTTCGTATATCCTCAAATAGACGATGAACATTTAGCGGGCTTTTTCCCTTAATGCGCTCTCCCATCATTTTAACCAAATGGTAAGTTCCGGGAGTCGCATCCACGCCTTCTCCACATCCCCAAATACCTTGATTGGTGTGAACTTTAACGAATAGGCTATGCCCGTTCCGTATGTACCCACATTTGATGTCGGTGATCTTAAGATCGCTGGGATTTGATAATGATGGTGATCGGTCCACGGCCTGTTCCAGTCCCTTTCCAAAATCGGAAAACGCGGTAAGACTAAGTGCGGCGGTAATCGCACTTTTGGTCATGAATGATCTTCGTGATTGCGTGGTTGTTTTCATAGGCTAGAAAATGAAAATCTTCAAACTCACCAGGTACGATTTTTTAGGTACTCTTGTATTTGTTCTTTGGGTACAGGCAGCTCGTTGATGTGAGCATTGAGCCAGCTGGAGAAATCTTTTTCTATTTCGTCAGACCATCTTGAGTCGATCTGGCCAGGTGTGTACTTTTGTTCGCGCAGTCGCTGATGTCCAAACATATCTCTCAACCGAACGATCTCAGAAGTTTTAACAACCTGTTCAGCGAGATGGGGAGGAATGAAGATCACACCGCCATCGCGTCCGAGCACAACATCTCCTGGCAATACCATAGCTTTGCCGATACGCGTCGGCCGGTTGATCGCAACTAATGTTGTATTTAATTCTCCGTCTGGATTGTTCAAATGATGAGAAGGGTGATAACTTCTGAAGAATGATGTGAACGATCCAATTTCTTTCAACCCATTAATATCGCGCAGGGCTCCATCGTATACAATCCCATTGCCGGACTTCGCAAAAATCGAATTGCCAAGGTTGTCACCGATAGTGGGCCCATCTTCGTGAGCTCCGAATTGATCGACAACGTAAACATCGCCTTTTACCAACATGTCGATGGGCCACGAGTTCTGAGACTTAATCCGGCCATCTTTTTCGTGTCCTTTCTTGTCGATAACTCGCTGCACATCTGGTCGGCCCGGCATGAACGTGGCCGTCAGAGCTCGTCCAACCAGCACGCTATCCGGATTGATAGACATCCATCCGTCATCATAAGAGTGTTTGTAGTTTGCATTTTTCAACACCGCCCAGGCCTCCTCGAGCGTGACCAGCTTCATTCTTTTCAAGATCGCATCGGGAACTTTAGGACGGCCATCTGCAAAACGTTCGCCTTTCCATTCAGGTGTAAGAAAGATCAACTCGTCTTTTGATATCTGTTGCGCAAAGGCGTACGAATTCACCAGCATTGCTATAAGCAAGAGGTGTGCAGAAACTTTCTTCTTCATTGTTGTTTGACTTGGCCGTACCAAAATCGGAGAGGCCTGTTAAGATCTGAAACCAGTTCATCTGAAAATAAAATCTGAGAAGAACGATTTACGTTCTTCTCAGATTCATATGCGAGTTGTTATTCAGCCCACCAAACCTTTTTGCCCAACAGATCCTGTTCCTTCGCCAACGGAACATTTGCTGAATTTACCAGCCTTTCAGCATCTGGATACGTAAGGCGTTCGATAAATCCTCCTGGCACCTGGCTGCCTGGGTTTGGATTGGGTGTGAGCGCCGGATATCTAATTCTTCTAAAATTTGCCCAGGCCTCAGGACCGTGGAGAAATGACGCGACCCAATATTGATAACCGATCTGGGGAAGTGCCGCATCTAGTGAAGCATTCGAAAGTGTTCCTTCTGCGCCACTCACATAGGTTGTTATGTCGGCCGCTGCAACTTTAGATCCAGGGTCGAATGATTCCATTTGCTCCATGTGAGCTACTATTCCGGCTTTAAAAAAGTTCGCAGCATCTGTTGGGGTCAGTCCTGCAAATCCACGCATCGCAGCTTCGGCAAGCAGCAAGTTCGTTTGAGCCGCGCTTACCAAAAACAACGGGGAGGTTCTTTTCACCATTCGGTTTCTATCGACCTGGCTATATGAAAATCGGTTACCGGTGCGCGGAGCAGGAGGCGTACCATATAATCCACCTGCAGGCAATGTTGCGCCAGTAAGATCAGCTTCACCGTCAGTGCTCCCAATCGGCACTCCAAACTGGTCGCTTGGAACTTTACTGCCATTTGCAAAACTATTGGCAGTTTGATCACCACCACTTCTGGCTCCCCCGTAACGAATGGCAATAGCTGCCAGACGAGGATCAATAACAGTGGTACCACCGACATTTCCAGGAGTTCCTTTTAGCGCGTTTACAAAAGGTTCTGCCAGATAAAAGTTTGCAGCCTCGGTTCCATTCACTGTGTTCCCTAATCCATTGACAAAATTGGCGTCATGCTTAACTACGGCGTTATTGGCATTCACAATGATAAGATTCGCGGCAGCATCTCCGCCTACGGCTGCCGTTACCGTTGCTGCGGCTTTTGCAGGATCCGCCTTAGTTAAATGCATACCGGCCCTTAACAAGAGGGAATTGCCGAACTTCTTCCATTTAGCTATATCGCCACCAAACAATGC
This sequence comes from Chryseolinea sp., assembly GCA_036376095.1. Classification (GTDB taxonomy): domain Bacteria; phylum Bacteroidota; class Bacteroidia; order Cytophagales; family Cyclobacteriaceae; genus Chryseolinea. The sequence goes on along the minus strand of DASVBA010000415.1, from coordinate 2,294 downwards.
ATCCCCGGTCTCTATCTTTCCCGCTGTACCCAATGCAGCGACCGCTTGGGTTAACTCATCAATTATCTTAGGATAAACAGTTTGTTGAGATTCGTACACGGGAAAAAACAACTGTTCTGTGTATCCGCCCCCGGCCTCTGCATATGGGATATCTCCGTAGGTATCCGTGAGAATCATAAAGGCATTAGCCTGAACGATTCTAGCCATTTGATAAAGATTAGCCCTATCAGGATTTTCATTGGTAACGTCGAGAACATCGCTTGTATATCTAATTACATTCTGATAGTAATTATTCCAGTTTAGTGGAGTGTTGTTGACATTTACCTTGTTGAAATTTCCACCCTCCAGAACGCCGGTATTGGTGGAAAACCATTGTTGCACAATAGCCTCTTCATACACGTGGCTACTGCTAGGTGATGAATTAATAATAGCATTATTCAAAACAAAAACGGGGTCAAGGCTTATTGCCCCGCTTTTACTCGTATTGAGCTCATCAAAACCGTTATCACACGCGGTAACAAAGAGAAGTGACAGCACAAGGATTGATATATTCAATTTCTTTTTCATGATCAGTCCAGGTTAGAATTTAACATTCAAATTGAAACCAATGCTTCGCGTAGTTGGAACTGTTGGTGATTCCATACCGACAACGTTGTCGGAACTATAGCCAAAGGCTTCCGGATCTATATTATCAGCCCACTTTTTCAGCATCAAAACGTTATTTGCGAAAAGACTGAGTCTTAAGCCCTTCACCGGGAATGATCCCTTTAAGAACTTGGTAAAGTCATAGCCGGCCGATATCTGGCGGAGCTTCCAATATCCCGCGTCGTAAATGACAGGTTCGATGAGTGCTCGTGCTCTAACGACCGAGAAATAATTCTCATTAGTCGCAAATGCAGTATTCGGTTCGCTTGCTTCATTGACGCCATCCCCAATGACCTTACCAGGATCGTTTCCGTTGGCATCGAGTGTTCCACCTTCTCTTCCTTCAAGTGTCATCTTGTGAAGTCCATGCCGTATAGCATTGAAGTTGGTACCGGACAACAACTTACCGCCTAGTTTAAAGTCAATAAGGAAAGAAAGGGTGACACCTTTATAGTTGAATGCATTGGTAAAGCCGCCGACCCATTTAGGCAATGCGCTTCCGAAGGTTACGTTGCTGGTGGTCAGGGGCAGGCCATCTGCACCAAATACGATCTTACCTTTATTGTCAGGATTTATCGAACCGTCATCCCTCCTATAACCATTTCCAACTATTTGTCCCATTGGCATTCCTACAATCTGCTGGAGGCTGCCATTAAAGACGTGGTTTCCCACAGTAATTCTTTCACCGGGGGTCGATGTTAGAAGGCTCAATACCTTTGTCTCGTTGTAGGAACCGTTAAATGTAAAATTCCACTGGAAGTTTGGCGTTTCTATTGGCACAAGGTTAAGCATCATCTCGAATCCTTTATTTTCACTTTCACCACTGTTGATGCGGGTGTTGGTGAAGCCAGACGCGTTCGAGATCTGAGCATTGACAATCTGATCGATGGTCAACTTGCGATAGGCTGCAAAATCAAGTCCCACACGGCTCTTAAATAATCTCAACTCCAGACCGATTTCAGTCTCCTCAATCCTCATTGGCCTCAGGTCGGCATTAGGAACCGTGGTGCCAAAACTACCAACAGGCTGCCCCGCAAACGGAGCTGCGGAAGTACTGTAAAATAATTTGTCAGCATACGGCGGTACATCGGTATCGCTACCCGCTTCTGCATAAGCAACTCTAAGTTTACCAAAATCTAACCACCCGGGCATGGTAAACGATTCAGAGAACACATAACTCAGAGAAACTGAAGGATACAGAATGCTTCGATTCTCTGGTGACAAAGTGGAAAACCAGTCATTTCGAGCCGTTGCATTTAAGTAGAGGAATTGCTTGTAGTTGATTTCCGCTGAACCATAAAGTGAGTTTACCTTCCTTTCAGACAGATCATATAGCGGGTCTTTTAACCTGCCGTTCTGAACGGTGTATAGTCCTTTGACGACAAAGTCTGTTACCTGAACGCTGTTTAAATCGGAGCGTCTGTACATCTGGTTACCCCCACCGGTCAGGTTAACTCCGATATCTCCAAATTGCTTGGTTGCTGATATAAGGAAGTCAACGTTCGTTTCTCTAAATGTACGGGCATCTTGCGTATACAAACCGTTGACAAATCCAGGTGTTGCTGATGCAATCCCGCCCTGCGCAAGGCTGTTCTTTCCCGTTGGTAAGTTTATATAATCCTGTGCACGTGACCAGTAATCCTGCCCGA
>DASVBA010000405.1:0-4433 GCA_036376095.1 Chryseolinea sp. | reverse complement strand
ACCTTACAATGCTCAGGTACACGCCTTCTGTCGACCGGTTTGGATCCAGTGATTCAGGATAAAATGCTGTCTGAGAGCAAAAAAGAGACGCCAATACTCCCATCGGATGGGCTGTCGACGGAAAGCCGTCCAGGATCTTCTTGATGTCCTCGTGAACAAGGGTGTGTGATTTTATGTCATGGGTGAACTTGTCATATTGCTGCTGATTTGGAAGCTCTCCGAAGATCAACAAGTAGGCAACTTCAAGGAAATTTGATTTCTGCGCAAGTTCCTCGATTGCGTAACCACGGTAGCGGAGTATTCCGTTATCTCCATCGAGGAAAGTTATGGCGCTTTTGGTGGCCCCTGTGTTCTTATATCCAAGGTCTAATGTGATCGCCCCCGTCTTCTCCATCAGCTCGCTAATATCAATAGCGACCTCGTTCTCACTTCCCACAACGAGTGGCAATACATACGACTTTCCGTCAATAATCAATTCAGCAGTTTTAGACATTTTCAAGTGGATTTAACACAAGTTTTAAATATACAGGGTTCGGCTATGTTTGGGAAAGGAATGCATTAAAAAATGTGTTTTTTCAGTTATTACCCAGTATCAACGGCATCCCGTCGCCACCCGACCCAATGACAATAACCTTTGCATTAGGGGATTTGGATAGCTCTAGTGTTGCTTCTATGCCCCTCATTTTCAAAAGATTGTTTGTTAAGCTGTTGTTGATGATGTTATTGGCCCTGGACTCACCTTCAGCGGCAATACGTTTACGTTCGGCTTCACTTTTCTCTTTATCCAATCTGAATTGGTAAGCGAGCGCTTCTTGCTCCTGCTGCAACTTGTTTTCAATGGCATTTTTGATTTGGTCAGGAAGCAGGATCGATCGTATCAACACCGCCGGCGAATTCACATAGTTCTTCTGCAGGATATTTTCAGTCTCAGTTCGAATGGCCGTTTCAACTTCCGCCCGCTTGGTGGAATAAATTTCTTCAGCCGTAAACCTTCCCATTACCTGTCGAACCGTTGATCGTACTTCCGGGATGACAAGAACGCTTACGTAATTCTTAGTAAATTTTTCATGTATGTATCCGATCTTGTCAGGCATAGGGTTATAACGTACCGTAATGTCTACGTGGATCGACAGTCCGCTCTTGTCCAGTACGTCCATATTTTCGTCAGACGATGTCTCATTTACGCTATAGACGTAAAGTTCATTCCACGGCGCCTTCATATGAAAGCCTTGTGCGATGACATTGTCCTTGTCTAAACCCGCGCCAAATTTGTAAAATATGATGGCCCTTTCGGAAGGGCCGATGGTATAAAAAATACTGGATGAAATTCCCATAATAACAAATAAGGCAATGACGCCCACGATAATGTAGGGTAGAAATCTTCGATTGTTCATATTAGTTTAAGATTTGGTATGGTAAAGGGTTGTGATAGTTACCTTCCGCGCTCAGTCTATGACCAGGCGGATTTGCTGGTTTGCCAAAACTACAATAATTACCGCATAGTGAATCCAACCGGATCATCTTTCTCTTCGCCTCCAACGCAGCGGTTGCTCGCTAAACCGAGGGAATTTGGAGTAAAACCTACCACTAATCCTCATCCCCGCTTCGGATCCTAATGAATTTAAATTATGAGTTTCCCTAATGAAGTTAAACAATTCTATTAATTTGAGCCTGGTACAAACACCGCCGTGCAGTTGATCGTGAAAAACTTTTTTATCGCCTCATTATTAATTGTTGGCCAGGCGAACATGCTTAGTGGTCAATCGCGTATCGACAGCCTCAAGCAAATTCTGTTTGATATAAGCGACGTGAGGCAGCGGGTGGATGTTCTCAACGATCTGTCCTCAGAAGTGTACGACACTGATGTTAATGAGGGCTACAAATATTCGTCTGAAGCTTTTGAGCAGGCAAAGGCAATAAAATACAGCGAAGGCCAGATGAACGCTCTTATTCTTATGGGCTATCGCTTTACCGTCAGCGGCGAATTTCAAAAATCATTAGACCTGTACGAGCGTGCCGCCAACACCGATCCGGAAAGAACAGACCTTTTGGGTTATAGTTATGTCATGACCGCCAATATTTACCGGTCGATCGCCAAATACGATTCCGCGAGAATCTTTTACGCCAAGAGTATCGACGTGCTCGAGAAGAACCCGCATCCAATTTACCTGGCATTTGCATTTAAGAGCCTTGCTCGGTTGCTAATGATCCAGTGGAAAAATAAAGATGCCGAATACTACTTTAAGAAAGCACAGAAGATTTACGATGAAACTAACAATATCAGAGGGAAGGCAGAGATATTGTTCTTTCTGTCGGACGTAAGCAAGAATTTAACTGAGTACAACACAGCAAACGACTACACGATCAAAGGCTGTGAAATGGCAAATGAAGTTAAGTCTGATTATCTCCTTTTTTTATGTTATAGGAACCAGGGCGACTATTATTATCGGCTCGGCGATTACATGAAGGCCATGGAACAACTGTTCAAGGCTATGGATGTACTGAAAACAAAAGAACAACCACTGCTTCTTACGCCTGTGTACAACCAGCTCGGGGAAGTCTATGCGGAATTAGGACAGCACGATGTTGCATTGAAATATTATTTTGATGCTCTTAAGATCAACGAGCGGCTGGGCCTTAAGTATGAAGTGGCTAAAGTCTACAGCGAGATTGGCTGGATTTATAAGAACCAGCTGAACTTTTCACAGGCCAGGCTATACATGGAAAAATCGCTGGCGCTGCGGGAGGAAATAAAGGATGAACATGGGATATCGAATAGTTATAACGTGCTGGGGGTCCTTACTTACCAGGAGAAAAAGTACAATGAGGCGTTGAAGTTTTTGGAGAAATCCCTTCAAATACGGGAACGGATCGGTCATAAGGAGGGCATTTCTGCCAGCATATTTAACATGGCACTGGTCTACGAAGATCTGGGACAATATGACAAGGCGCTGGAAAATCATTTTGAGGCACTGGCCATTGATGAAATGATCGGCAACAAACAAGGTCTAAGTACATCATACAATCAGATTGGACAAGTATACACCAAGGCTAAGAATTTTCGCGAAGCAGAAAAGTACTTAACAAAGGCCACCAATCTCGCCAGGGAGACGGGCTCCAAGATAGCGACCATGAATAACCGGTTATTCTTTTCTTCTTTGTATGAAGCTCAAGGCAATTTAAGGAAGGCCCTGCAGTATCATAAGCTTTATGCCGAATTGAACGATAGTATCTATAGTGACGGAAATGCCATGAGGTTGGCGGAGCTTCAGGCACTTTATCAGGTAGAACAAAAGAACCAGGAGATAGAATTACTCAACCAGAACAAGGAAATTCAGAACAACCAGATTCAGCTGCAACGATCTCAGATCAGGCAACAACGTACTATCATAATTTCCGGACTGGTCGGGCTCGCGCTGATTGGCGTGTTTGGATTTAAGACGTACCAATATACATCGAGAATAAGAAAAGCGAGCCGCGAAATACTTGAGCAGAAGGAGGAGATCCAGGCGCAATCTGAAGAGCTCATTGAAGCGAACCAGACGATCGCCCAAATCAACAAGGATCTTGAATCAAAGATAGAAGAAAGGACGTCGGCACTGCGTCAGGCTTACAAGGAACTTGATACGTTCTTCTATCGGTCTTCTCATGACTTCCGCCGCCCGTTAACGACGTTCCTCGGCCTGGCCGAAGTAGCCAAAATCACTGTTAAGGATCAAAATGCTTTGGAGCTGTTTTCAAAAGTGAAGGAGACGGCAAGTAATCTCGACAAGATGTTGGTCAAGCTTCAATCTATAAGCGATGTGGGAGCGCAACAACTGGTATATAAGGAAGTGTTCGTTAAGGAAATCGTTGACAATGTATGCGACGGATTCAGTGACGAGCTCAAACAAAAGAACATAAAGGTCTCGTGCTCCGTAGAGCTGAAGGAATCTTTCTATTCCTATCCTGCAATGTTTAAAACAATAATTGAGAACCTGATAGAAAACTCCATTTATTTTAGTGGGTTTGAACATCCCATCATAAAAGTAAAGGCATTCCAGGATACAGACCATGTCAACCTCGCCGTGGAAGACAATGGACAAGGCATCGATCCTCAGTACCAGGATCGCATTTTTGACATGTATTTCAGAGGCAGTGAACGGTCAAAAGGAAACGGGCTGGGTCTCTATATCGTGAAGAAAGCTGTTGAAAAACTAAACGGAAAGATCACCGTCACATCTGTTTATGGTAGAGGTTCTGTTTTTCTTATCTCGTTCCCGACAAATCACAATCATACTGATGTTATTCATTAATGTATAAACTGGAAACTAATTGCAGGCAGTTGTGAATTGCTTGCAGACTTAGGTTCGATCAGGCTGTGCAAGAATTGAATGTAACGATGCAATTGATTTGCAGACCTTGGAAAAGGCTCACGCTTTGTGATCTCTTAC
>DASVBA010000380.1:0-5768 GCA_036376095.1 Chryseolinea sp. | reverse complement strand
TACGGCGGACGCAGTCCACCCCTCTAACATTAATTAGCAAACCCATTAAAAAATCAGGTTCTCCATAGCACCAAGACTAGCTGGTTAAAATAATGCTGGTAATCTTTGGTAATGGAAATTTGGACCGTCTACATTCTCTTTTGTTCAGATGGAAAAATTTACACCGGATGTACGAATAATTCTGACGACCGAATGGAGAGGCACAACAAAGGACAAGTACATTATACTCGAGCTTTAAGACGTTGAAATCCGTTCTTCGATTGCCACCTGGTAAAGTAATCTGCCGCTAACCTTACTATTATGGTTTTGAGGCAGCATCGTGGCCTTCTACCTTCACGATCTTGTTATAGATCCCAAACAGAAGAAATGGCGCGGCCCACTGGCCGATGAACAATGAAGTATGCTCTTTGCCAGCAAGTTTGAGTGCCAGCGCCGTCGCCATGGCACCGATTGATGCCCAAAGGAAAACATCGGACGGTATCTTCGCCGTTTCCGATTCGATCGTTTTTGCGAGCTGCCCTTCTTTCACTTCTGTTTCAGAGTTTGAAGCTTCGTTCATAACTCCTGAATTTTTTAAAGTATGAGTTGCCATAATTTTTGAGTTTAGTGATTAATAAAAGTTTAGTTACTGTTTTTGATGAGCGAACTTATACTGTCCGCTTGTTGTCGGTGACGTTGAAGATGCATCAGATACTCAGTTGCATGGTCAACTATTTGCGAGTCGCTTCCCGTTGAAATTTCTGTTTCAAAAATTGTAATGGTTTTTTCAATATCCCTGATCCGGCTCTGCATATATGCTGTATCAAAAGCATATCCGTTCAATTGGGCCAGGTATTGTTTGATTTTCTGGTGATCAAAATTTATTGAAAGGGTGATACCCGTATTCTTATCGTTGGCAAGAGCTTTTAGATCATCCAGGGCGGATTGATGATCTGTTCGCATCATTTCAGCAAAGGTGCGAACCTCAGGTGTCGTGGCGTTCATGATGGCAATCTCACCAATTTCAATTTCAGCAATATTTGCTTCCGACGCTTTTAGAACAAAATCGCGGTCCACCTGACGCATGGCGGTTAAACTTCCGTTCGAGTTACACGCAGCAGCAAAAACGACCGCGACGATTAAGCACGACAGTTTTATCATTACTCTTTTTTCAGTGTATTTCATCAATGTTTACCTGATCTGGCGTGTGGAGCAATGATTTGAGCGTACTCACTCAGTAGAGCGCCCCGGCCATTTCTGATCTCCCCTCAATATCATCGCCACTTCCAATATCACTTCGACCCAGGCGATACTGGTGCACTTGTAAAAAATAGTGCCAGAAGACAATTCATTATTTAAAACTTGAATGGGCTGTGATCTAAAATATTCTGGTGAAAATATTTCTGACGATAAGCTTCCACGGTAAGCCATTCCACAAATTTTAAAAGTTGACCCTAAACATTTCCGGCCTCACCGCGGATTTAGGCTGCTCTCTATAAAAGGGGTCCCCTTTTCCGTTGTAAAGGTGTCACGGACTTGTGTCAGTTTGAACGAAAAAATGACAGAGTCAAAGGAAAAGTGACATAGCACGCTACCCTCAGAGGGCACAGGTATAACTTTTGATCGGGGAAAATCAGCCTGAAAATCAGATTGTGATAAACTTTTGTTGAACAATTAAGAAAGGAGGAACTATGATACCCCTGGCGAAAAGCAACGGTAGTTTATTTCCCGCCATTCCTACATTGTTTGATGACATAATTAATAAGGATTGGCTTGATTCATCATTAACAGCGTGGGCCGCGCTCCCCGTCGCGAATGTCAGAGAAACAAATGAGGCGTTTGTCATTGAAGTCGCAGCTCCGGGCATGAGGCGTGACGACTTTAAGGTGGAATTACAGGACAATGTTCTTAGTATATCTGCCGACGTTCACGAGTCCTATAGCAAAGCGGACAACAATTATGCTCGTCGTGAGTTTAGCTATCAATCGTTCCATCGGCGTTTCAAACTGGCTGATGATATCGTGGAACGCAGTAAGGTCTCCGCGCGATTTAATAACGGCATACTGTTTATTACCGTGGCAAAGCGCGAAAATGCTAAGGCTAAGCCCTCAAAAGTGATCGCTGTTTCTTAAGGTGCTCCGGGTGTTTATTGTAAAATCAAAAATCCATTCACAACTTCTATGAGAACGAGTTATCTCGATTATTATAAATTGATATTGGACAAGGTGTGCTTTCGGCAAGATTTGCTACGAAAGGAATACCGGAAGGCAATGAATCGGCTGGGTGAATCCGAGCAAGCGGAACTTAACAAATGGCTGCAAGACCGGGGATATCCAGGCCTTCTATGCGCTGATGAACATAAATCGAAAAGTATACGCGAATCAATGTCAGATTTCAGGAACTTAACAGTTTAAGCCATGAGTAAGACGAATGTATCTGCAGGATGTCCTGCCAGGCAGGACGTCGGCAATAGATTAAGACCACTTATCGCTCAGATCATGCTGGTAACTTTCTTCATCTTTGTCGCCGGATGCGACGGGAAAACGGATGCCCAGACTGCTAAAAAGGAAAAAACCCCTGGCGATACGCTGGCTAAACCAAAGGTCAATATCAGGGTGAACCGCCAATACGACGAGAAGGGCAATGTGGTGAGTTTTGATTCCACCTACACGTCATTCTATTCCAATATGAATGGCGATACCGTTAGTATGGATACTTTAATGAAAGGATTTGACCGCTATTTTGATTTTAATTATCCGTCAGTCTTTCAGAGAGAATTCAAGCCTCTGTTTTTCACCGATTCACTGCGCTATCCCGACTTTTTTCACGATGACTTTTTCATGAAGCGGTATGAGTTAAATGACTGGTACATGCGCGACATGATGAAACGTATGGACTCGATCAAGAACCGCTATTTTGAGGAAAGAAGTAGATCGGGAAAGGACGGGAAGACGCTTTAGCTTCGCGTCATCGCTAGTACAAGTTAACTAAAGGGAACCCACCAGGTTCCTTTTTTATTCTATCCAATCGAGATTGAAGTGGAGCTATTTCCCCATAGTGCGAGAAAAATTTCTCCAGAAAAAGTTTTTTGCGTCGCCAAAGCCTACAACGCCATTAACATTAGAGCTCATTGGACCCGAATGCTATTGGCATAATTATTTCACGGCAGAATGTATTCTTTGCATTACGCTAAATGAAGACGCTGCGCGGGTGAGTTTGCAAGGAACAACAATTATCGATTCTCAGCCGGGAAAGCGAACAGTGACAGAATTCAAACTTAATTATCTAAACAATTTAACCATGCCAAACAGAACAAAGCAAGGATCGAATTCCCCTAAGGGTAGTTCGAAGAATAGTAATGGACACAGTGAAGGGATTGAATCCTCTCAACTGATGAAATTATTTGAAGATCAACTGAAAGACATGTATTGGGCCGAAAAAGCCTTAACCAAAGCATTGCCGAAGATGATAAAAAATGCCACCTCCGAGGAATTGATTGAGGCCCTGGAACACCATCTTCAGGAGACGGAAGAACAGATATCGCGGCTGGAGCAGGTATTTGAATTGATCGAAAAAAAGGCCGCAGCTAAAAAGTGCGAGGCAATGGAGGGATTAATCAAGGAAGGTCAATCCATTATGGAAGAATGCGAGAGCGGCGCCATGTGTGACGCAGGAATTATTGCTGCCGGACAAAAAATTGAGCACTACGAGATCGCTTCCTATGGGACCTTGCATGCGTTTGCCAATACGTTAGGGTTATCAGAAGTGGCAGAGCTGCTGGAACAAACCCTTAACGAAGAAAAGACCGCCGACGAAAAATTAACGGAAGTTGCTATGTCGGTAGTTAATATTAATGCATTGCACGCCGACGATGAGGAAGGATAGTTGATTGTCAAGAGTTGTTTTTTCAGGTTGATAACAAACCCTGCTAATAAGTGGGGTTTGTTTTTTTTGGGGGGAGCTGAACAGGAGAGCGGGAAGAAAAAGAAAAATTTGTGCATAAGGACAGAATTCAATTGGGCGGCCCGAAGGCGTCGATCTTCGTTTAAGCCTGTCTTTTTTTATTCTCACTGAACTGCCCGGAATAGATTACCGAATTAATTGCACGTACTATTCGTGTAAGATCGATCATAAAATATGCTTTTTACAATAAAGGCAACCTCTTATATTGGGGCATTGTGTGTAATTAATGATGGCATTTTTTTCCAGCCACTATGTAGCAGATAACTCAACCCAGTTTAGCTGAAATCTTAAACTTCCAATCTATGACCCGTGAACAGCATTTAGAATTCTGTAGCCGTTGCATCAATCGCAAATTTGATTCAGACAAAGGCATCATCTGTAGCCTGACAAATAATATTGCGGCATTCGAGACCAGCTGCGATAATTATAAACAGGACAAAAGCATGACGACGGTCAGTCCGTCTGTTGAAAGTGTTGCAGATCATAAGGTGATTGAAATCCTTCCCGAAGACATAAAGGCGACCTTAAGAAAACAACAAGATCTCGTTTTAGCTATTGTCGGCGGCCTGAGCGGGGCTGTGCTGGGAGCCATCATCTGGGCCGTCGTAACGGTGGCAACAAACTACCAGATCGGATATATGGCTATTGCCGTTGGCTTGCTTGTTGGATTTTCGGTCAGGTACTTTGGAGCCGGTGTGGACAAATATTTCGGATACATTGGTGCTTTTCTCGCTCTGTTCGGCTGCGCTCTTGGCAATCTGTTATCGCAGGTGATGTTTGCTGCGAATGCAGAATCCGTAGGCTTTATGGATATTCTGATCTTGCTCAATTTTGACTTGGTCCTGACCATTTTCGAAGAGTCGTTCTCACCGATGGATGTGTTATTCTATGGTATCGCCGCGTATGAAGGATACAAATTCGCATTTAGGAAAATTACCGAAGATGTGTATGACGCGGCAAGTAAAGGTCAATTGCCGCCGCTTCCATTTGCAAAATTTAGAATCCCCATCGCCGCAGTCTTGTATATCATGTTTGCTGTTCTTGGTTTCACGATGCGTAGCGCTTCCAATGGCGAAAAAGTGACGTATTATCCTTCCGGCGAAAAACAATCTTCAGGTTTCCTCGTCGACGGCAAGGAATCTGGACCCTGGGAAATCTGGTGGGAGAACGGAAGCCCAATGTCCAAAGGATCGTTTATAAATGGAAAGATGGACAGCACCTGGGAATTTTATTCAGAACAGGGAAAACTGTACCGACGCGCTTCGTTTAAGCGCGGCATAGAGCACGGGATGTGGACTGACTTATATGAAGATGGAAAAGTTACTTCCACCGGAAATTATGTCAACGGACGCAAAGAAGGTGAATGGAAGTTTTATTACGACGACGGCGTTTTATCGCAGAAGGGCAATTATAAACTCGACCATGCGCATGGCTTGTGGGAGTCGTTCTATCCCGACGGAAAGCCGAGCTTCATTTCCACCTATGAAGATAACGAGCCCAGAAGTCTGTGGACAAGCTGGGATGAAGCAGGCAACAAGGTTTATGAAATCGATTATGGTACTGACGGAAAGTTAACGATTGTCAATAGCTGGAGTCCAAACGGTAAACCGGAAGTCAAAGACGGCAATGGAACATACAATGTTTATCATCCCAATGGTAAGATCGCTGAAACCGGGTTGGTCAAAAGCCGGATGAAGACGGGAACATGGAAGGCGTTTTACGAAAATGGAAATAAAAAAGAAGTTGGGCACTATGTCGATGACGTGTACTTTGTAGATACGATGTGGTCTCCCAACGGCAGTGTTCTGGTCGAAAAAGGTGAAGGC
>DASVBA010000366.1:0-10455 GCA_036376095.1 Chryseolinea sp. | reverse complement strand
GCCTTCAGCGCTTCTGCGTGGCTCATACATTCAGGGTGAAAAAAACACCGTCAAGATAGGCAGAGCCAAGAAAAAACCCCGGCTCTGCGAAACTATCTTTTCAGATCAATTTTAACCCAAACAATTTTTGATGATAAGTTTTCGAAAATACACACAGAGGTCGTCCCGTCGGTTCATTTTTTATTGCAAGTTGCAAAAAAACGATTCCGGCAACGTTATCATTTTATAAATTTGGGCCCACCACCGGCCTGACGTTGGGTGGTGAACCTTGAACTTGAATCGACTCTTGATGAAGAACACTGAAGCGACCATAAGAGATATCGCAATCAAGCTTAATATTTCCATCTCCACCGTATCGCGCGCACTTCGCGGAGTAGCGGATGTGAATCCTGCGACGAAAAAGGCCGTGCAGGAAATGGCAAAACAGCTGAACTATGAACCTAATCGCGTCGCGCAGAGTCTTCGAATTAAACGTACGAATACACTGGGAATCATCGTACCGGAAATCGCCCTGCATTTTTTTTCTTCGGCCATCAGTGGCATACAGGAGGAGGCATCACGGCATGGCTACAGCATAATGATATGCCAGTCATTAGAGTCTTACGAGACTGAGAAACAAAACGTCCACATGCTTGCATCTAACCGGGTTGATGGCATGCTTATCTCAATGTCGAGTCAGACCGATGATGTCGGGCATATCCAACAATTGGTAGACAAAGATCTACCGGTCGTTTTGTTCGACAGGGTAAGCGAGTCTCTACACGTGTCTAAGGTTGTGGTTGACGATCATGACGGAGCTTTCAAAGCCGTTGAACACCTTGTTAAGACAGGATGTAAGAAAATAGCTTATATCGGTGGGCCTACCAGTTTCTACATAAGCAATCAACGAAAGAAAGGATATCTTGATGCGCTGAGCCAATATGGCATGGGTGATAACAACCAGCTAATAGTCCATTGCCACGAGCTTCACGATGACCCCGCGATCCAGGTGACGCGCCTCCTGGAACTACCCTCTCAGGAGCGGCCCGACGCATTCTTTTGCTTCAATGACCCAATCGCCGTTACCACTCTCCAGATCCTGAAAAGCAAGATGGTCGCCATTCCTGATGAAATTTCAGTTATCGGATTTACAAACGAGCCTGTTTCGCGGTTCATTGAGCCATCCCTCACCACAGTTTCTCAGCCTTCGCATGCAATGGGTAAGAAAGCAATAGAATTATTTGTTGCCCAACGTCAGGACCCGGAACATTTCGAGCCTGTAACGGCCGTTCTGAAAACGGACCTTATAATTCGCCATTCAACCAGGCAAATGTAGAAGGAGTCAGATGTCTTGAGTTATGCTTGGCCCACTTGACCGCGTGCGCGTAAGCGCAACACACTCACACCCACACCCATGCCCCAACTCATAACTCATAACTCATAACTCATAACCCATAACTTATAACTTTCTGAACTTATGCCGGGTAAAAAACTGTTGACATACTGATAGACCAGTCTAACCAAAAAGATACCACTATGAGATGGACAGATGTTCTGAATCTAGCCAAAAAGGGAAGTCCGGCGCCAGACAGACGCGTTGTGAAAACGGATGATGAATGGTTGAAGGTCCTTACTCCCGAAGAATTTCGAATCACGCGAAAAAAAGGAACCGAAAGAGCTTTCACGGGTGAGTACTGTGAAGCACACGAGCCGGGCCTCTATGCGTGCCGTTGTTGTGATACCCCTCTCTTCGATAGTACACAGAAGTTTGAATCAGGGACCGGTTGGCCGAGTTTTACTGAGCCTGTGAAAGATAATGTTATCAAATATGAGTCCGACAGCAGTTTCGGAATGACACGGGTCGAGGTAATGTGCAATGTCTGCGACGGGCATCTTGGTCACGTTTTCCCTGACGGCCCACGACCAACTGGTCTGCGGTTTTGCATTAACTCAGCGTCCATACGTCTTGTTGACGCAGTTAAACGTTAAACGTTATCTGTTAATCGTTATCCGTTATCCGTTAATCGTATCTACCGATCCACATTCCACTAAACGTAACTTTTCTCAGATACCTGTGTAGTTAAACGGCGTCAGGTCTTTCAGTCTGGCCTTCACGGTGTCTTTAACACTCAGGCCGTCAATAAATACCGCCAGGCTTTCCTTTGTTATTTTATTGTTGTTGCGCGTAAGTGCTTTTAACGCCTCGTAAGGATTTGGATATCCTTCTTTTCGTAGAATAGTTTGAATGGCTTCAGCAACAACTGCCCAATTGTTATCGAGGTCGCGATGCAGCGCACTTTCATTCAATTCAAGCTTTGACAATCCTTTCAATAACGACTGTAACGCAACGAAAGAATGGGCGAGGGGAACTCCAACATTGCGGAGTACCGTAGAGTCTGTGAGGTCACGCTGTAAGCGCGAAATCGGAAGTTTACCCGACAGATACTCGAAGATCGCATTAGCAAATCCGAGATTGCCTTCGGCATTTTCAAAATCGATGGGATTTACTTTATGAGGCATCGCCGACGATCCAATTTCACCTTCCTTGATCTTCTGTTTGAAGTATTCCATGGAAATATACTGCCATATATCGCGACTAAAGTCGATAAGCACCGTGTTGATCCTCTTAAGGGCATCAAACATAGCGGCAATATTGTCATAATGTTCGATCTGAGTCGTTGGATAGCTCCTTACTAAACCCAGGTGCTGACAAAACTCATCGGCAAAATGATTCCACTCGATCGACGGATAGGCCGCATGATGTGCGTTTAGATTTCCTGTTGCACCGCCGAACTTTGCGGAGTGAGGTATTGACCTGAACTGCTGCAGTTGTTTTTCTAACCTTGCCGCGAAAACCATGATCTCTTTTCCTAACCTTGTAGGTGTCGCAGGTTGACCGTGCGTGTGTGCAAGCATCGGAATATCTTTCCATTCTTTTGCAAGGCCGTTCAGCTTCGTCAGGAGTATGTTAACCAGTGCAAAGTACTCATGCTCAAGAAACTCTTTTAACAATAACGGTATCGCAGTATTATTTATATCCTGGGAAGTAAGGCCAAAATGAATAAACTCTTTGAAGTCATTTAGTCCAAGTCTTTCAAACTGTTTCTTGATGTAATATTCTACGGCTTTAACATCGTGGTTGGTGATCTTTTCGATCTCCTTAATTTCTGTTGCATGGGCTTCCGTAAAATTCTTATAGATCTTCCTGAGATCGTTGAGCCGGTGAACCGGGAGATCTTCAAGCTCAGGTACCATGCCGGACAGGGCAATAAAGTACTCTATCTCGACCTGTACCCTATAGTGGATCAGGCCATATTCAGAGAAGTAAGGAGTTAAAGGTTTAACTGTTTCAAAATACCGGCCGTCGACAGGCGATATTGCAGTAAGGGGATTTAATTGCACGATCAGGCGTTGTTAAGGTCCAAAATTAATCCCTTCAGGGAACAACCCAAAATCCAGAAGAAGGCAATGGGGCGATAAGGTAATAACGGCCGCAATCCCTTCACTATCTGCGCAGTTCCGTATTTCCCTATTTCCCTATTCCCTTACCCTCCTTACCTCCTTATCTCCTTATCTCCTTATCTCCTTATAGCCTTATCTCCCCATTTCCCTATTTCCCTATTTCCCCATTCCCTATCTTGCAACTCGCTGAACAGGATACCAGTGAACTTTGTTATTTAATAATTATGGCCTTTAGTTTTTTTAAGAAGTCAGATAAAAGTGAAAAAAAGGAAGAGAGCCATAGCGGCCCGAAGTATTTTGAGCTGACGGTCAAGGATGTTATCCAGGAGACGAAAGATGCAATTTCTATCGTATTCGAGGCCCCTGCGGAAGGAAGCATTCACTATAAATCCGGCCAGTTCCTCACTATAATCGCTGCCGTTCAGGGAAAGGAAATACGTCGGGCCTATTCGCTATGTACATCCCCCTTTGTTGATAAGGATATGGCTGTCATGGTCAAGAGGGTGGAAGATGGATTGATGTCCAATTGGCTCCCGGATAATCTGAAGAAAGGAATGAAGCTGAAGGTGATGGAGCCGATGGGCCAATTCACTACCGATTATAACAAAGGAAATAAGCGCCATATTATAATGTTTGCGGGCGGATCCGGTATTACACCGATGATGTCAATAATTAAAAGCATTCTTTCTGAAGAGCCGGACAGTATTTGTTCTTTGATCTACTGTAATCGCGATATCGATAGTATTATTTTTAAGCACGAATTGGATAGGTTGCAGACCCTTGATGAAGGGCGGCTTCACGTGATCCATGTTCTGGACAATGCGCCAATGAACTGGCAGGGATATTCCGGCTTGTTAAACCACGACATGTTGTCGAAGTTGGTTGAACGTATACCGGACTGGGGTATCGGACGCACGACATATCTTATGTGCGGGCCGGAAGGCATGATGAAGAACGTCGATACGCTGCTCGCGGCAAGAAGTATTCCCAAGGATAAGATTTTTAAGGAAAGTTTCGTGCAGGGAACAATTGATAAGGACACGAAGAAGGATGCTGCAAGTGAATCTTCGGAATTGAAAGAACGCGTTGTCACCATTAGATATGATGGACAGGAGTATAAGGTTACTGTCCCGCCGAACAAGGCCATTCTCGAAACCGCGTTGGATCAGGGAATTGATCTGCCGTACTCATGTCAAAGCGGGTTGTGCACAGCATGTCGTGGCAAAGCCTTATCCGGAAAGGTCAAGCTGGACGAGGAGGAGGGATTGTCGCAGTCTGAAAGGGCGGAAGGCTATGTGTTGACTTGTGTGGGGCACCCGCTCACCGACGACGTTGTGATTGAAATTGGTTGATCGTCACGACCGGGTATCATGCATTTTATTGCTTGAAATGTTGCCGACGGACCATGTGATGCTTTTTACGAAAGTGTGCTTTCGCTCACTGCAATCCTTTTTCTGACAGATGTTGCAAGAGAAATCACGGCAGGCATCGATGTGGACGAATATCTCAATCGAGTCGCCAAATTCCGTTTGGATTAACTTCTCAAGAATTTTTATTCTGTTATGGGCTTCGAAAACGTTCAGATACCAGGGTAACGTAAGATGACAATCGAGGTGGAGGGTGCTTCCGTATTTAATAACCCGCAGGTTATGTAGGTCGATCCAATCGTCCGACCGCTCTCTGTTAAGCAGTTCGACCAATCGCGCAAGCAAAACCTGATCAGATTCGTCCATTATCCCTGCGATGGAACTCCGCAAGATCTTGTAGCCTGTATACAAGATAAAGCAGCTCATTAAAATTGCCACAACGCTGTCAATCCATTGAAAGTTTGTGATGTAGATCAGACCCAGGCCGGCGATGATAGCAACGGTTGTATATGTATCGGATTGAAGATGTTTTCCGCTCGAAGCAAGGGCGATACTATTGTTTTGCTTCGCCGTTCGAATGCAGAACCATCCCATTATGTAATTAATGACCGCCGTTGCCGTGATTAGTATAAGTCCCCAGTCCAATTCGTGAATTGGCTGTGGCGTAATGAGATTGACGATTGCCTTGTAGATAATAAGTACGGCAGCAAGCGCAATCATACTTCCCTCAACGCCAGCGGAAAGGAATTCCACTTTTCCGTGTCCATACGGATGATCCGCATCACGGGGTTTAGCCGAAAGGATCAGGCTGTAAAGTCCGACAAATCCCGCGACAACATTCGCGATACTTTCAAGGGCATCTGTAAGTATCGCGACGGAATGCGTGAGAAAATAGGTAAAAAACTTTACGGCAAGCAGAGCGACGGAAACAATAGCTACCCATCGTTGAACCCTTATGTTGATAAGTGATTCGTTCATGTCGTTAGGAACCAAACAAAATCATGTGGCTTTCGATTTAAAAACCACTCTAAGCATTGCAGGAATTGCAATGATGACCCAAACAACATTTATAAATGTGTTAGCATAAGCTTCCTTATAATTGGAATAGATGATCAAAAAAATTCCCCCGATAACATTCAATGCGTAAAAGACCAGGGAATCGGACCTGAGCTTTTGATAGCTGTTTAATCCGTATGCGACGATCACGCACAGAGATCCAACCCACCCGAGTCCGTCTATAACACTAAAAGTCATCAGCTTCTCAGTTTAACTCTTACCACGTACATATCGGCAGTGATGAAGAGTGTTTTTTCATCGGGAGAAAGTGCGCAGTTTGAAGTTGCTTCGGGGATCTTGATCTTTCCTAAAAGCTTTCCCTCCCTGCTGAAGATCCAAACGCCGCCGGGGCCGGTAGCGAATACGTTACCCGCTTTGTCGATCTTCAACCCGTCGGGCAATCCTTTTTCGTTTGTGTTTTGAGTTGCATCATAAAACACGCGGCCGCTGGCGATCGAATCATTTTCAGCAAGATCGAACGCATACCAAACTGCTTTCGCGGGATCGGAGTTTGCAACGATCAACGTCTTTTCACCAGGGAACAACGCGATACCGTTTGGCCTTGTCACAGAATCCGTCAGCAACACGATCTGGCCATTTGAAACACGGTATACGCCCTGGAATGGAATTTCTTTAGTTGAATCTTCCGCTTGTTTGGGCAGGCCATACGGAGGATCGGTGAAGAACAGATCCCCCTTGCTGTTGAACGTGCCATCATTTGGGCTATTAAGTTTCTTACCTTGGTAATTGTCGGCCAGAGGTAAAAACTTTGCTGCAGGTGCATTGAGTGGCGCGTCCATCACAGAAACCTTTCGATCGCCATGTTGACATAATACCAGTTTTCCGTCGTTGCTGAGGAACAATCCATTAGACCCCTCTTCGCCTGAATACGGCGAGTTATCGCCAGTATAGCCGGAAGGAGTGAGATATACCTCTGCATCTTTTCCTTCGGACCATTTATAGACAATATTCTTCGGGACATCAGAAAAGATAAGCATGTTTTGATCACTCAGCCACAGTGGCCCTTCGCTCCACTCAAATCCTTCTGCAATGATCTCAACCTTTGCATCATTATTTACAATTGCGTCCAGCGCCGGATCAATTCTTTCTATGTTACCAAAAGTTTTTTCCTCCTTTTTCGCGCACGACATGAACAAAACGAGAACGAAGGCGACAGCAATAGCTTTTTTCATGGCATTTAATTATTTCCAATCAAATTAGGGGGAATAAGGGAATAAGGCAATGGGGAGTAAGGGAATAAGGGGATAAGGAGATAAGGCAATAAGGCGTATCACCCAGTAATAATGAATATGAATGAAGATCCTTATTTCCCTATCTCCTTATCTCCTTATCTCCTTATTTGCAAAGTCCCCAATCACCCCATTTCCCATCCACTGCCTCAGCGATAGAAAATGGAGACCATAAGCGAGCGGCACAAGGAAAGCCGGCAGCCACACGATGGGAAATTTCGTGACGATCGTGTTGGCGGGCTCATTCATAAACACCCTGAAAGGTGTCGGCATGGATAAAATCGCCACAGTCACGATGTTCACAAGCAGTGCCAGGCACGCAAAATTCCAGAGGATCACTAGTTTCGAAGAGATCTTTTTATTCGCCACAAGATATGCGACCACCAAAGCCGTAAGTCCAGAAATGATATCGAAGTTGAGGCCCTCAAATGTCATTTGGATAGGGGCAAGGTTGTCGACAAACAATCTCCATATCAGGACTTCGACGACGATCCTGAAACTCTGAAGCCATATGATCGACTCCGGAGGCGTATGCATCAGGATCTCTTTTACTTCAGTGGTCCGAATTAACCAGATGATCGTCACCAGTGGTATGATTAATACGATTCCTATTTTTGGCGGAAACGAACTGAAATCGCTGAGAATTCCTGACAAAGAAAGGACAGCTGTTACAATTGCCCAGGCGATAAGACCGATCAGGGTACCATTAAATATCTTTTTCTTTTTGCTCTCAGCAAAGCTTGTGGCTGCGAGACTTTTCCGTAGACGGCTCAATAAAAGCCCGAAAAAGATTACAGTTGTGGCGACAAATCCTGCCTGAGTGATCGTGAATGAGGAGTTCATGTGGATAAAGTTTTAGGCTAATCAACGGACGTTTTCAGCTAACGTCGATGACAAAAATTGCTATTTTTCACGCCTCAAAATCCATCCCCGCGAATTTATTCAACTCATTTAAAGACCTCCGAAATGGCTGCATAAGCAAGACGCTCGTCCTCTTCCTCTGAAAGTCCGCTAACGCCTATCCCGCCAATCACCTGATCTCCATGACGTATGGTCACTCCTCCTCCAAAGCCGGTGATTCCTTGATCACCCCAAAAAGCAGGAGGGCGGTTATTATCCAACATAAATTCGCCCATCAATCGCGTGTCCTTGCGGTCAACAGATGCGGTGTAGCCCTTGTTGTGCGCGATCCGCGATGCAGCTGGACTCGCTCCATCCATCCGTAAAAAACTGATCAATTCTCCTTCTGGTCCACAAACGGCGACAGCAATTTGCTTTTTTATTTTGTTGGCCTCGTCGACTACTTTTTCAATCAGACGGAGTGCTTCAGTTGAGCTTACTTTTTCAAGCTGATACATTGTTGTTGTTTTTTTTCAATATACCTTCATTGTTTAAAATATCACAACCTGTGTCAGTATCCCTTTTCGTTCTTTTTTTACGGGCGTAAATGAATTACATTAGGGAACTATGAGCCCGAATCTCCCCGTGATATTGAGTGGCTTGATTTTCACGATGCTGATCACCCCGGCAGCTACGGGGGCGTCCGCTTCTATACATCCTGATAAAGACTCCCTAAAACTCAAGTCAAGCGACAAACCTCATTTGGTGATGGAGCTTGAAATGCCTTCAAAGCTTTACGCCAAAATAATAGCCGCAAGGGGGCAGGAACTCGAGCTTGAAAATACCATCATTAAATTCAATGGGGATACAGTGGCGCTCAATGATGCGCACTTACACGGCCAAACAACACTCTACTATGAGCGAAAAAGTTATTCAGTTGACGCGAAAAAGAAGATCAAGCTCTGTAAAGGTTGCAAAGGATTAGGTGCATTCTATCTCGTGAGCCTTTCAATGGACAGGAATTACTATCACAACCGGCTGTCGTTTGACCTGCTGAATACGCTGGGACTTTTTAATTTGCAGTACGCCTATACAGAAGTCAAGATCAACGGTAAGTCACAAGGGATCTACCTTATCCTCCAGCGTCCACAGGACTGGGCTTTAAAGGACCAGGAATCTCCTTATATAGTCAGAAGGGGTGCAGAACACCTTGTCGATCGGGAAAGATTTCAGAAAGATCTCGACAAAACGTCAAAAAAGAAATACCACGATCAGTTTATGTCGATCTATAAGATGATCAATCAGTATTCGGGGGAGGACCTGCATTCAAAGCTTAACGAAGTAATGCATCTCGATGATTATATGCGCTGGCTCGCGTTTAACTTCATTATCAAATGTGGAGACTATAGCGATGAACTTTATTTTTATGTCGACCCGCAATCGAAACGGCTTAAGATCATCCCGTGGGACTATGACGATATCTTTATGCTTCACCCGCACGAGGGAATTAAAGAACGAAACCTCAAGCTGGATCCTTCATCGTTGATATTCTCGTCTGAAGACAAGTTGGATGTTAAGATAGCCACTGACTCGTATTTGTACGATCAGTACCTGAAGCATTTTTCCGCAGTTGTGGAAGAGCTTTCAATGGCTCGGATTGAGAAAGTGTTAACCACTATTTATAGCGATCTCTCACCGCTGTATGAATCGAAACCCATCCTTGAAGCCGCTTCCAAAGATGGATATCAAACGTCCGAAGCCATCCTCCGCGGCGAGCTAAACACTGTATATGATTTTTTTGAAGGCCAGCGAATGGGCCTGTTGAACAAAAAGGTACCACCTAAGTAGCTATGTCACCTACATCAATCTTTTATTTTCTAATTGGAAATAATTGATAACCTTGTCCCCTTACTATGATTTCGGTTTCGAACCTCGCATTCAGTTATTCGCCTGCTTCTTCGATCGCGTTCCCGGACTTTTCTATCGGAAGGGGACAACACTTCCTTCTTCTGGGCGAATCGGGCAGTGGCAAGACAACATTACTTCACCTTATCGGCGGCTTACTTAGAAATTATAGTGGTATGATCAATGTGGACAATGTCGAGCTCTCAACATTGACTGAGTCAGCGCTGGATAAATTTCGTGGGAAGCATATCGGGTTTGTATTCCAGCGCAATCATCTTATCGATGCGCTTTCCGTCGAAAAAAATCTGATGCTTTCCACCTACCTCGCCGGTCTGCCTGCCAACAAGCAAAAGGTCAGCGAAATTCTCGTCAGTGTTGGTCTTACGGACAAGCGCAGTCATAATGTCACCGAATTGAGTCAAGGTCAAGCGCAGCGGATTGCGATAGCCAGAGCGTTGATGAACAACCCATCCATACTGCTCGCCGACGAGCCTACCTCTGCCCTTGACGACAAGAACTGTGAAATTGTTATCAAATTGTTGCTGGATGCAGCCGGTGCAAATAATTCGACGTTGGTAGTTGCTACCCACGACCAT
>DASVBA010000365.1:0-8169 GCA_036376095.1 Chryseolinea sp. | reverse complement strand
ACGATTTCAACTTCAAATTGAAACACGCTGAAAACTTTTTGAAAGAAGGTGCTAAGGTCAAGGCCACGGTCTTTTTTGCAGGACGGTCGATAGTTTATAAAGAGCGAGGAGAAATCCTGCTGTTGAAATTTGCTCAGGGATTGGAGGAGTTCGGCAAGGTCGAACAGATGCCGAAGCTGGAGGGAAAGAGAATGAGCATGATCGTTATGGCGAAGCCTTTAAAGAAGTGATAATATATTAATGTAAGATGCCTAAATTAAAAACGAAATCCGGTGCCAAGAAACGCTTTAAAGTGACGGGAACCGGTAAAATCAAGCGCAAGCATGCTTTCAAGAATCATATTCTGACGAAGAAAGAGACAAAGCAAAAGCGAAGACTCGCTAACAAAGCTTTGGTTTCCAAGGCAGATATGAGCAACGTGAAGACAATGCTCGTTCTTTAATGGTTTAATGTTTAACCCGATTGCTGGCCGCAAGATTCAGCGTAAAAACTGAACGCCATCAGTCAAAAAATGCAATGAAATGCCAAGATCAGTAAACAATGTAGCTTCACGGGCAAAACGCAAACGCATCCTGAAGCTGGCCAAAGGGTTCTTTGGCCGAAAGAAAAATGTTTGGACCGTCGCGAAAAACGCAATCGAAAAAGGATTGGTTTATGCTTATCGTGACAGAAAGCAAAAGAAAAGAGAATTCAGAGGGATCTGGATTGCACGTATTAATGCCGCCGCGAGATTGCACGGCATGTCTTACTCGGAATTCATGGGTAAGCTCAGCAAAGCAAATGTCGAGTTGAACCGTAAAGTGCTGGCAGACCTTGCAATGAACCACCCTGGTGCATTCGAAAGTTTGGTAAACAAGGTCAAATAAGTAAAGCACAATAGCATTTGAAGAGAAAAAGGGGGCCGAAAGCCCCTTTTCTTTTTAGGAATTTTAGTCTAAATTGGCCCTGATCATTTTTTAATCTCGATAGACTGCTATTTTTTTAACTTTATTAGATCGTGCATTTAATAGCCTTTCGGTATCATTTTTTTAAATTTCAGGAGGCAAGAAGGTGTCAATGCTGAATAAGCCTCTACATAGCGACGTACCGATTAATTACTCTGGCGACGTTTCTGTCGACGTTCAACTTGGAGGTGATAATCCTTTTCCTGGCCTGAGACCATTTTCCGTCGACGATAGTCATTTGTTCTTTGGTCGCGAGGGTCAGATCGATGACATCCTGTTAAAGATTTCCAAGAACCGGTTTGTCACCGTCATGGGTTATTCAGGAAGTGGAAAGTCATCCCTGATGTCATGTGGACTTGTGCCCGTTCTCTATGGCGGGTTCATTACTGATTCGGGTTCTCAATGGAATATCATCACTACTCGTCCTGGGTCATCTCCGATAAGGAGCTTGACCGATTCTATAGTCGAATTCATGATCCGATCTCAACGGATATCCGCGCAGGATGGCGACATATACAAGGCGATTGTCAACTCGGTCTTGAGAAGCGGGTCAGACGGATTGATCGAGATTTCGCGTTTCCTGCATCGGGAAGCTGGTGAAAACACCTTTTTTCTGGTTGACCAGTTTGAGGAGGTCTTTCGTTATCGCGACCTGGAGGAAAACGAGGAAAGTCAAAATGATGCTCAGCTGTATGTGAACCTCATACTAACTGCAGTCGAGCAGAAGACTATTCCAACCTACGTTGCTCTTACCATGCGATCGGATTTTATCGGGGAATGCTCCGTGTTCGCCGGGTTGACCCAAAAAATAAACAGCAGCAATTACCTTATCCCACAACTTACTCGCGAACAGAAAAAATCGGTGATCGAAGGCCCGATCAAAGTCGCGGGAGGACAAATTTCAAAGCGACTGGTAAAACGTTTGCTAAACGATATCGGGAACAATCATGATCAGTTGCCGATACTTCAGCACGTTTTAATGCGTACATGGGACTATTGGATTGCCAATCATGAAATCGGAGAGCCGGTTGACATCCGTCATTACAATGCCGTTGGAAAAGTCGGGCAGGCATTAGCACAACACGCGAACGAAGCGTATGATGAATTGTCAACCCGTGACAAGCAAATCGCAGAGATCCTTTTCAAGAATATTACTGAAAAAAGCCAGGACAACCGCGGAATGCGAAGGCCTTGTCGCCTGGGACTGGTTGCCGAATTAGCTGAAGCAAGCGAGAGTGAAGTTATCGATGTTGTCGATCATTTCAGACGGGCGGGTCGTTCATTCTTAATGCCCGCTGCGCATATTACTTTGCACTCCGATTCGATGATAGAGCTCTCACATGAGAGTCTTATGAGAATATGGAACCGGTTGGAAAACTGGGTAGAAGAAGAGTTTGAATCGGCATCCATGTACAAGCGCTTATCAGAAGCAGCAGCAATGTACCAGATCGGCAAGACCGGTTTGTGGCGGCCACCAGACCTTCAGTTAGCGCTCAACTGGCAAAAGAAACAGAACCCCACCCGCGCATGGGGCCAGCGTTATGACGAAGCATTTGAAAGAGCAATAGTTTTTCTCGACACGAGCCGCATCACTTACGAGGCCGAATTGAAAAACCAGGAGATGATGCAAAAGCGCGTGTTGCAACGGACGCGTGCAACGGCGATCATCCTGGGTATTGCATTTATCGTTGCCATCATATTTTTTGTGTTCGCATATCTGCAGAAAATCCAGGCAGATGCCGACCGGCTGCTCGCGGAGCAAAACCGGGCGCTTGCTGAACAGCAAACGGAAATTGCAAAACAGAATCTCGCCCGCGCCGAAGAACAAGAGCGCCTGGTTCGTGAAAGAAATCTGGACCTTCAGGCTGCCTATGAAGCGATTACAAAAACCAGTAAAGCATTAGAGGTCGCGTTGCATGATGCCCGTATCGCCCGTAACGACGCCGAAAGGAACATGGTAGAGGCAAACATCCAGCGTGACTCGGCCCGCGTCGAACGAAACAAAGCACAGTCAGAATTCGCCAGGGCTGAAGAGAACTATCAGAAAGCGAATCGTTTGTTCATGTTGACGAAGGCGCAGGAACTTGCGTCGAAAGCAGCAGCGGAAGAAGACGACAAGGATCTTGCAGGATTACTGGCAATGCAAGGATATACATTCCATCGCAGGTATGAGGGAAAGAAATACGAACCTTACATTTATACGGGACTTTATAATGCACTTACACAGATCAACGGTTTGACCTATAACGCCATGAAGGTCGAAGGCCCGCCACGTGTGCATATGAGATCACTGGCAGTGTCTGATAAGAACGAAGGATTTTTCGTGGCTGGCGCCGATGGTCGGATTTATAAAGGCGACTTTGGCAAACTCACCAACATTGCCACGGATTATACCAATCCATTCCCTTCCAAAGTGATTGCGTTAAGCAAAGATGAAAGTTATATCGTCAATGGCAGTGACTCTTCATTTGTGCAGATCTACAGTCTTAAGAATGGAGCGAAACCCAAAGTGGTGAGCGGATTAAACGGTCCTTCCAATTACATCGAATTCCTGCCTGACAACTCTGGCTTCGTTGTGGCCAGTGGAGGCAAAACATTAACTGTCATCAATGCTCAGACGGGAGAGACTACACCTCTTGCAACTTTGCCGTACGAATTGAAGGCGATCAGTATAAGCGCCGATGGCAACTGGCTGGCCGGCGCCGCATGGTCGGGAGAAGTTATGTTAATGAACCTTAAGGATAAAACCTTCTCCGTCCTCGCTAACGAGGCGCCTAACAGAATTCTTTCCGTAAAATTTAGCGCTGGAGGGAAATACCTGGCCTACGGTGTTGATGACCTTGCTAACAAGAGAGGATTGGTTAAGCTTTATAACTTCACCACAAAAGAAACCCGCCAATTCAGCGGACATAAGGCTGGGGTAAATGATGTAGAATTCAGTCCTGACGAAAAGTTGCTCGCAAGTGCTGGCTTGGACAGAAGACTTCAACTTTATGTTCTCGATAGTCCCGAAGATCTGCCGGTTGTGATGGGGAATAACAATGGATTTATATGGGACATAGAATTTGCTAAAGGGTCGGACTATCTGATCGCCGCGTGTAGCGAATCAGAGATTAGGGTATGGCCGACGGATCCATCGTTGTTGGCAGAGCAGATATGTCCGAAGTTGAAGCGAAATATGACTCAGGACGAGTGGAGGAAATACGTTGGAGAAATTCAGGAGATCCCATACGAGTATACTTGCATCCGCCTACTAATTAAGGACTATTAATGTTGTGTAAAAGAATTATAGCCATACTCGTAATCGTTGCTTCGTGTAGTAAGGTTGCACTTGCTCAGGACGAATGTGAACTGATCCTGACGCAGGCGACGGAAGAATTTAATGCCGGCCATCTGACCAGCATCGCGCCCATGCTAAAAGATTGTCTTGACAAAAATCAACGCCGGGACTGGCGGCAGCGTGCATATTTGTTATTGGCGGAAACATATCTTTTGCTGGAGGATCCAGCAAATGCCGAACAAAGTTATCTTAATGTTTTACGTGCGAACCCAGAATATATTACCGATCCAAGTCGTGATCCTATTGACCTCGTTTATTTAAGCGGGAAATTTACAGCGACACCGATATTCTCAGTTCATGGCTATGCCGGTCCGAACATCACGCCCGTGCGGGTTATTCACGATGTTCACAGCGGAGGCGAACCGTATACGAAAGAAACATACAGCGTTCGACCGGGCTGGCAGGTTGGTGCCGGCGCAGAATACAACTATAACGATTACTTGTCGGCGACTCTTGGTGCAAATTTTTTAAGGACAACGTTCAAACAAACGACGACCAATCTTTTCGGAATGGACAAGGATATTATAGAGTTTATCGATCGGCAGAACTGGATGACGGTACCTATCTCCGTTAAATATACGCAGCCCAATGGCAAGTGGCGACGCTATGGTTATGTCGGTCTTTCATTCAACTATCTTATGAGTGACAAGGCGGATATAGAAATAAATAACCGGGACGCAAGGGCCGATGCTGGCATCGACGAACGGACATCGTTCGATAAATCCATTTCGAATGTCAACTTGATTAATTACAGGAATAGATATAACAGTTCCTTTTTTGTTGGTGGCGGAGTTAAGTATAAATACAAGCTCGACTATTTTTATTTCGATCTCAGGTATTCATTTGGAATGAAGAACGTGGCCAGTCCCGAAGACCGTTACAATAGTCTTACGTTAGGGCTGCCCTATGCTTACGTGGACGATGACTTCCGAATAGATAATCTCGCATTTTCTGTTGGTTATATTCATCCGTTTTATAAGCCGAGAAAGTTGCAGAAGGCCCGGACCAAGTCAGTGTTGCGCAAAATTGAAAAAGAAGACAATGAGACTAATTAGCCTTCTTGTTATTTTAACGGTGATCATAATGTGCTCGTGTGACACGGAGGGCAATGTCGATCCTGTTTACCAAACCTATTTTCTCAAATACTATGGAGAAGATGGAAATCAGGAAGGTGTTGACCTGTTAGTTAACCCCGATGGATCAATGATCCTCCTGGGTAACTCTTCGTCGCAAACAAACCCAATCACGATTCCATTCATTGCAAAGGTTGATCCTTTTGGCACGGTGCAGTGGCAGCGGCAGTTGGGAGGCCTGAATGAAAAAGCAATTGACGTCGAACTTGACAACGGCGGCAACCTGATCGTGTTATCCAATTATGGTGATGACGATAATTCCAGAGTCAAGGTTTATCGCCTTGGTCAGGATGGAACGGGGATGGATAGTGTTCTTCTTGATTTTCAGGAGTGGCAGTTGGGCAGATCCGTTACTGTGGCGTCGGACGGCAGAATCCTCATCGCTGGAAGCCGGAAACCTTATGCACCAAATAACCTTGGAGACTTTGCTTTGCCAGGCGAGGACTTTGCAGATATGACCGTCATTCAACTTGATGCCACGTTTCAGAATGATAGCATTATCGCCGGATTCGGCGGGGGCGAACTTAATGGTTCTGCATTGAAGATTTTTGAAAACTCGTCGGGTGGATATAACCTTCTTGGATATTCCGATCGACCCGCCAAAGACAATGTGCGCAAAACGAGGTTTGAAGCATTTACGCTAAACGAAGTTTTTTCTTCGCCTGGGCAGAGAGTTATTGCCGAAGTGCCGGGAGAAACACAAGTGGCAGCCTCTGTTATCGAGACCTTCACGCTGCCGGGTTATATCATGGCAGGTACCAGCTACGTCAACACATTATCCAGTAATATTTATGTCGTGTCTTATTACAATCCATTGGACCGGGTTACATCAAATGCTGATAAGATGCCGACGACGCAATATCAAAGTCAGTACTTGTTGAACAGGAGACTTGAGAGTGTGTCTATTTCTGCTGCGGAGCCTGATTACCTTTTCGTAGCAGCCAATGAGATTAAGGATAATAACAAACGAGATATCTTTTTGCTTCGACTTACTATCAATGGTTCTGTCATGGGGTCTTTGAGTTTCGGTTCTCTCGAAGGGGATGATAGCGCAGGTGCAGTCCGTGCACATCCCGATGGACGAATCGCGGTATTTGGAACTATGGAGCTGGAGACGCAGAAAAAAATGGTTTTGATTATGTTAAGTCCTAATGGCAATTTTTCAAACTAATCATCACCTGATAATGGGGTTACCTTTGATTGTGAATAAAAATATAAGTCGATTAGAAAACTTACTGCCGCACTGAATGCCAGGACTCTACAGGACCAGATTCGTTGTATTGCTATTGGCCGTTATCGCCTTTGGGTCTGATTTTTCGTTAGCACAATGCAGTTTTACCAATCTTAACGCAACCTATTGTGCGGATGAGCCCGCGTTTGCCCTGAGTGCAGGGTCTGCTACCACGTTTGTGGGAAACGGAGTTACGGGTAACATATTTGATCCGGCTGCAGCCGGTGCGGGTACCCACGTTATCATCGCTCACGATAGAGCATCTTCGTACGGCGTTATTAACAGCGGTACGTTTGATCGTGTAGCCCCGCCGGGAACCGAAACGACCTTATCGCTTGCCAAGGACACCGATAGCGGGATCCTTGGCGTTGCCAATGGTTTCTTTGACTTCGATTTTTTTGGAACCACCTACAACCAGCTGAGAATCGGTTCCAATGGATTGATCGGGCTAGGAACAGGAGTAGTTACTGCTGCCGCCAACCAAACTCTTCCAAACGGCACGGATCCGGATAATATTATTGCTGCGTTATGGGATGATATGACGGGCACCGGTACCATCAAATATTGGACGACGGGGTCCGCGCCAAACCGAATATTTATTGTTGACTTTGACCTGGTAAGAACTGGCGGCCTTTACTCCGCGATCGCGCAGGTTAAATTATTTGAAACGACCAACGTAATCGAGATACATACTCAAACGGCGTCTTTCGGTACAAATGGCAATGCAGCCACGCAAGGCATTGAGAATTCAGATGGTTCTGTGGCCAACTTTGTCTCTGGACGCAATAATGCGGGATGGAATGCTACAAATGATTTTCGATCTTTTGTGCCGATTTGTTACGAAGAGCAAACCGTAACGGTCTATGCATTACCAAATGCAGCCTTGAACGTATTGCCGGCAGCAACTAATGCATGTAGCGGGTCCTCGGTAAACGTGATAATTCAGGGCGCGCAATCGGGTTTCCTGTATCAACTTCAGAATGACGTAACGTCAAGTCCCCTAAGCGGATTCTATGCAGGAGTTGGTGCTAACCTCATCATTCCGTCCAGCGCACTTACGGCCAACACCACAATCCGAGTCTACGCAAGGAACGCATCGTCATCATCCTGCGACCAGATCTTGACCAATAAGGTGAATGTGACCATCCAGGCTTCACCTGCTATCACCGGACAGCCAGTGGCCAGTCAAGCTGTGTGCGAAGGAAGCCCCGCAAGTTTTAGTGTGACTGCAACAGGGGTGGGTCTCACATATCAATGGAGAAAGAATGGCATAAATATATTGGGTGCAACGGCAAGCACTTATACGATTCCGTCCACAACAACTGCGGATGCTGGGATTTTTACAGTGGTGGTGAGTGGCACTTGCAGCCCAAGTGTTACGAGCACCACGTCTACGCTAACCATCAACGAACAACCTGAGATCCTTACGGGTCCAGCCAGCCAGACGGTTTGTGCCGGGCAGAGCGTAACCTTCACGGTGAATGCAGGGGTTACGACCGGAGTAACGTATCAATGGCGGAA
>DASVBA010000339.1:0-4934 GCA_036376095.1 Chryseolinea sp. | reverse complement strand
TAGATCGTATTTGTCTTTCCCGCGACAAGTCCCCAGTTGTAGGCGCCGATATTTTCTGCTTTTAGCAGGGGCATGATGTCCTTAAAAAGGCTTCCGCGT
Organism: Chryseolinea sp.; assembly: GCA_036376095.1. Classification (GTDB taxonomy): domain Bacteria; phylum Bacteroidota; class Bacteroidia; order Cytophagales; family Cyclobacteriaceae; genus Chryseolinea. The sequence goes on along the minus strand of DASVBA010000339.1, from coordinate 4,835 downwards.
GTTCTTGCCATGTATTCCGTACATATCAACGGACGGCCATACGTTCGCAGACTGTCGATCCACTGTTTGTGAGAGACAGGGTCCATGTAATTGTGATACGTTATTACATCCGAGTTAGCCAGCTGGTAAACATTTAGATCAACCAGGTCTTTGTTCCAGACGCCAACCGATAGCGGCTGCGAAGGATTTACTTCCCTTCCCCATTCAAACACCTTTTCGAGCAAAGGCATTGATTTATTTCCGTAGTCGCTGTTGCCTGGTTCATTATAGAGGTCCCAAAGAACAATACGTTCGTCGTTGGCGAACCGCGTCAGGACATCTTTCACGTATCGTTCGAGTGTGAGATTCAATGTGGAATCGTCATGGATCTTATCGCCGGGATCACGTACCCAGCCCGAATTGTGTATTCCTGGTTTAGGATCGGGCTGCTTACCCGGTTGATAGGTTGGATTCCAGCAATCGTCGAAAATCACGAACAGCGTCGAAATGTGATGCTTATCGGCTATGGCCAGGTATTGATCCACACGTTGCTTGAAGCCGGCGGGATCCAACTCCCAGGCTAGATGATGGAGGTACACCCGCATCGAATTCATTCCGATCGATTCGGCCCATCCTAATTCCCGGTTGATCGTCGCAGTATCAAAAGTCTCGGCCTGCCACATTTCAAGCTGGTTAATGGCAGTGCTGGGGATGAAATCAGATCCGCGTAGCCAACCCCATTGCTTATACCATTCGCTCGCCTGCTCTTTACTCCAAACGTCCCTAACAATTTGAATTGAGTCCGCGGTAGCCGTACGCTCTGCCGGCTGCTGCTTTTGGCACGAGATCACAGTGATCGCTAAAATCGTGATGAGGACGTTTCGGATTGAATAAGATTCTTTCATTGAGTACTTAGATTGATTAATAAATGTAAGTCGACATATACACCTGAATGAAAACTATTTGACGACCGGAAAAGCGACAATCCTTACTTTAGTGCATCCATAAGGGATGAGCTTGATCCTTTCAACAACGTCGGCCACTTCTCCCTTGTAGATTCCAGTGCGGTCCGTCACCGGCTGATGGGCTACGCCATCAATGGCTTTCCAGTTAGGAATTTTTCTTGCAGGCGCAGTAATCTCTATCGGAGCATTCTGAATATTCCAAACAAACTTATCTCCTACCGGCCGGGTCTCCACCTTCAACGTTGTTGAGGGATTTTCTATCACTTCTTTCAGCAATCCGTAATTCCACGGCTGGGTTGGATAAACGCTCATGTAGTCACCCTCTGTTGGTTCATTGCCTTTTTCCCAACGCTCTTCCAGCTTTAGCGCATAGACGAGTGGTCCGCGCTCAATAGCGCGGGAGTTTTTCCCCCAATTTGATGTCTTGAGTTCCATGGGCAAATTAAGAATCACTTTGTCGCCGTTCTTCCAGGTACTTTCAATGGTTATTATGCGTCCAGCTTCCATCGGCGCCAGCTGTTCGCCATTTACCGACACCGTTGCATTCTTACACCAGGACGGGATCCTTAGGGTCAGTGCGAACTTCACAGAATCCTTCGTGTTTATTTCGAAGTTCACGGTTTCATCAAACGGGAAATTTGTTATTTCCCTAATAATAACATCTTTGCCCTTCGCCTTTGTGTGTAGCTCATTCGGACTGTATTGAAGAGCTGCCAATCCACCATCATTGGTGGAATACCACAAATGCGAAGCAAACTTCGTCCAACCCTGGTGCATATTCGATGTGCAACAGGTGTAACCACTGCGAAGTCCGAAAACATTATTCATACCTCTGTCGAACGGTAAAGAAAAATCGAACACTCCTCTTGAAACCTGAACCTGGTTGGCAATCTGAAAGTATTGCTTCATGTTGTAATCATCCGTAGTCTGGGTTGGCAGCGCATTGAAAGTCATTCTTTCAAGAGCATCCATATACTGAACATCCTTCGTGATCTGTGATATCTTTTCCAGGGAATACATTGCTTCCACAATAGCACACAGCTCAACGCCCTGAGTTGGGTCATTGCCATGAATATCTTCATCACCGGAGAAAATACCCATAGGCAGACCGTGAAGTGTCATCAGGTCATTCCAGCCTGTTTTTAATGCGCCAAGGTATTTTCTTTCACCAGTGCGTTGATAATTGATAGCCGGGGATTTCAGGGCCATACCAAGATTTACAGCATGACGGCGCATCCAATCCTTGTCCGTTTGATTGGCAGCGGCGTGCATCACCCAATCGCGATTACCGAGCCATGTGCTCCATTCGAACGACTGTGATTCTATCAATGCCGCAAGATCGAGCAGGGATCGTTCGCGCGTTATGTTATAAAGCCATTGAGCCATCATAACATTTTCCGCGCCACGCGATGCACCCCATTCAGTCCATTTCCCGATCGGACACTGCTTCAACGTTTTCAGCTGGTAATTGAAATACTTTGTCATGAATGATATAACCCGCTGATCGTTTGTGGCGAGATAATACTGTTGAAGTACCTTAAGCATAACCATCTTTGGCCACCAATCTTCTCCGGCATTACAATTGTCGGCTGAAACCTTGATTCCCTTTTCCCTTTCTTCTTTCGTGATGGGTCCAAAATAGCCAGACGGACGTTGATTGTTTAACGTCCATTGGATGTACTTTAAAACCTTGTTTTTAAGTTGGGGGTCATCGAGCAGATATGCTAAAGGTACGGCGCCATCCAGCCAGTACGGGGTTTCCTCCCACCCATCACCTTTGCCACCAAGCCATCCGTTGTCGTTTTTTAGTTTTGGATGAATCTCGTCAAGGTGTCCTGTTGATCCGGCACGCATGATCTCGAGTTGATGAAGTAACCATCCCCTGGGTTTGATCTGACCGAGCGGAATTTCGTTGTAAGCTTCCTTGACTAACGTATCCGACTCCGGGCCGATCACTTCGGCAGGGCCGGCATTTAACCGGAAAGTCAAAAGCGTACAAACTGCGAAGGCAACTGCGCGTGTCATGATCTTCAATGCTTATTTTGATTTTACTAATCCAGGGTTGTACAGTTTCATGTGTATTTCATGAAGTCTTGTCGCAGGCATTTTTATGACCTCCCGATCGTAGGTCATCAGGCCATTCGTTTCGATTTCAACATCTGTTGTTTGTGTATAAACACCAGCCGACAAGCCTTGAGTGATGAGTGCAGGGAATCGCTCGATAAACGATTCGTACTTCTTTAAAAGCTCTTCTTTGTTCGGAAAGCTTTGGTATCCCCAATTATCTTTCGACTGCCAGGTGTGACCTTCCAACGGCAGGCCTAGTCCACCAAACTCCCCAAGCACCACAATACGGTCTTTTCCATACAACGTTGGATCCGGCATTACAGGGTCCGGGTAATTGTGCATATCTATTATATGACCAACGTTGTGAAAATTTCCTCCGCTGGCGGTATTCACGAGGCGGGAAGGATCATACTTCATAGTCCAGTTTACGATCTCCTCCGTTTTGAACTGCCCCCAGGCCTCATTGAAAGGAACCCACACCACGATGGATGGAAAGTTATAAGTGGCATCCATTATAGCTTTCCATTCGGTACGAAAGATATTTTCAGATTCTGCTGTACGGTCCTTAGAAGTTGCGATACCCAGGATACCCGGCCGTGAATCCCAACGGTTACCCATATCTCCACTGGGCATATCCTGCCAAACCAACATTCCCAATTTGTCGCAATGATAATACCATCGCGCCGGCTCAACTTTCACGTGTTTCCGGATCATATTGAAGCCCATCTCCTTGGTCTTCTCGATATCAAACTTAAGCGCTTCATCTGTGGGGGCTGTGTACAAACCATCCGGCCACCATCCCTGATCCAGCGGTCCGAACTGAAATAAAAACTCATTATTTAAAAGCATGCGTTGAATGCCATTTTCGTCCGGCGCCATAGATATCTTCCGCATTGCGAAATACGATTTGACTTCATCTACCACCTTGCCTTTTCTTACCAGCGCAATTCTCAAGTCGTAGAGGAATGGATCTGCAGGCGACCACAATTTTGCATTGGGAATGTTCAGACTTCCTCCGGCCACATCAAATAACTGTTCAACGACGCGTTGAGTACCATCAAATGCCGATATACGAACCTGATCCCCAGGTTGTGCATTCTTTACGTCCGTAATGACCGTCAGATTCTTGCTATCGATATCGGGAGTCTGACGAAATCCACTGACGTAGGTTTTCGGAACTGCCTCCAGCCATACCGTTTGCCAGATACCTGTAACGGGAGTATACCAGATCGCGTGAGGTTTGTTCACCTGTTTACCTCTAGGTTGCGGTCCTTCGTCCGATGGATCCCAGACGCGGACAACAATCTCCTGCTGACCGGATTTTAAATAGGTGGTGATGTCTACAGAAAATGGATCATAACCGCCTTGGTGACTGGCGACCTTCTTGCCGTTGACATAAACATCGGTTTGCCAATCCACTGCGCCGAAATGAAGAAGCAGGGTTTTATTCTTCATGGAAGATGGTATGGACACGGCGCGTCTGTACCAAAGGTTATTTTCTTTACCGACATTCTTCCCTACCCCTGAAAGTGCGGATTCTATTGCAAAGGGAACGAGGATCTTTCCGTCAAACGACGTGGGCGCGATTTCCCCCTTTGGTTTGATAGTGTAGTCCCAAAGGCCGTTGAGGGAGATCCATGGATCACGCACCATCTGCGGCCTCGGATACTCCGTCAATACGTTTGATGGATTCACCTTTTCGGCCCAGGGTGTGTGAATTTTACCTTCAACAATCTTCCACGCAGACTGCTGCGCTAAACCGAGATGTGTGATCAGAATGAATACAATAGCAATTACCGTTTTCTTCATGACAATGAGTTTGAT
>DASVBA010000272.1:0-2322 GCA_036376095.1 Chryseolinea sp. | reverse complement strand
TCATGGCGATGACAAGAATAAACAACCCGATGATCGAGAATACATAAAGATTGGCAAGACTTCCTGTCTCTCCCGGCTGTCGTTGCGCCATGGTTCCCAGGTACACATCTTTCAAGGGTTCAATTCTGATGGCGTAGGTGTGTTTCGGATCGTTCATCTGTCGATCGATAAATTCCGGGAGCTTTTGTTCAAATTTGACGCGATCAAAATTGTCGTTCACCAGGAAGTACGTATAGAAATCAACATAGCCCCAGCTGGTAAAAATGTCGGGAATAGATTTCCGGAATGTGCTCAGCGACAGAAGGGCGTCAAAGCTAAAGTGGGAATTTTCCGGAACATCTTCCATCACACCGGTCACCAGGTAATCACCTGCGTTGGCACGCCCAGGTGAATCCGTTCCTTTCAATGATTTACCAAGGGGATCTTCATCTCCAAAATACTTTTTTGCCATCGACTCCGTCAGTACAATGCTATACGGCGCAGCAAGTGCGGTCTTTGGATTACCCTTCAGCAACTTCCAGCTGAACACATCGAACGCAGAAGAATCCATGAAGAAAACATCTTCCTCCTGATACATCTTTTCTCCATAGGTAAGCAAAATGTCCGAACGCCCTGAAAACTGAAGTACTTTGTCGATCTCCGGAAAATTTGTTGCAAGCGCCGGACCTATCGGCGCGTTGTTCCATACCCAATAGGTATCAACGGCATCCTGCTTGCCGCCGTGAATGACGCGGTAGATACGATCGCCTTTCTCGTGATAATTGTCAAAGGATCGTTCGTATTGAACGTACATAAAGATCAGCATGCAGCTCGCGATGCCGATTCCAAGTCCGAAGATATTAATAGCAGAATAACCTTTCTTCTTCAGCAGGTTTCTCCAGCCGATGATGATGTAACTCCTAAACATGCCTATAGGGTTTGTGTGATTTGTTCTTTCAATTGGTCGTATAATGCGTCTCCGGAAAAGTAATATGACATCGATGATAAATTGTATATCTGCTTTTCTCTTTCCTGACTTATTCAATTGATACCTGTAGTCTTCCAACAAATCGCCTTCGATGTGATCCACCAGCCTGGGGTGGCAATACCACCGAAATAGTTTAAGGAAGAAGCGCGGAGGTGTTTGATCTTTTTGCATGGCCGCTTATCCTATAATCTTCACGTCCAGCGCCATATCCGGAATCGCTCTCCAAAATTCTTCTCTTATAGATCTGGAATACTCGATTGCTTTTTTTCCAAGCGCCGTAATGTGAAAATACCGTCTTGGTCTCCCCATCCTTTCTTCAGTACCCTCTCCCTTAACCGAATTGATATAGCCTTTGTCCTCAAGTCTGACCAACGCCGTATGCATGGCACCCATACTGACTTTGCGTGAAAGCCTTTTTTCGATCTCTCTTTTTATTGCTGCGCCGTATGCCTCTTTGTAGAGTATGCCGACCGTTAGCATGACGATCTCTTCAAACTCACCTAACTGGTATTTTCCCACAGTCGACTATTTTCCTAATTGTAGACTAAGAATTGTGCCAAGATTCGGTATGGCCGAGAATACGCGCAAATTCAAAGAATCTGGACTTTAACGTGAGCGCGATCGAACTAAGATGACCGTATTCGGGCAGAGTCAGACCAAGCTCATTGACGGTCCTTCACGTCGGGGGATAACGGAAATAAGCAGTCGGCTTTAGGCGAAAAATCCCCGGAGGCACTCTCAAGCGTTGTCGCACACTCTCGATGTTCCATCAATTGCCCGTACTTCAGGGCTGATCATTTGAAAAATTTCGGAGCGAGCTCTGTTAAGTAAAGTCTCCACTCCTTCCAGGTGTGACTGCCTTCGCTTTCCCGGTAAGTATACTTAAGACCTACCTCGTCGTATAAGCTGCGAAGTTTATTCACCGTCTCAAACAGAAAGTCATTCTTACCAATCCCGATCCAGTAATATTTCGGCTTCGACGCTATCAATGCTTTAAGCTGTGCAACGTGTTTTTCCCTATCATAACTTGCATCTGCATTTCTAAAAGAAGAAAACAGTCCCATACTCATCACGCCGATATAGTTAAACATGCCGGGGTTGTTATTGGTGATATTTTGCGTTTGATAACCTCCCATTGAAAAACCTGCTACAGCCCGGTGGTCTGCGTCGGCAATGACACGATAATTCTTTTCAATGTATGGAATCACATCTTTTACCAGGCTTTGTTCAAACCTTAGGGAAGCCATTCCTCCTATTCCGGTCAGATCTTTCTTAACTGTAGTCAGCGGCCTGTCTAACGGCGCAGCTACTGCGTCGGGATTTCCATTTGTGATGACCACAATCATTGGCACTGC
>DASVBA010000308.1:0-4293 GCA_036376095.1 Chryseolinea sp. | reverse complement strand
GTAAGAGTCTTGAAAATGCTGGAATTCCTGCACACCCAGGAGGTAAATGTTATTTCCCAGGGCGAAGTTCAATACGAAACCTGGGCTGTCGAAATCGAATATGCCGTAATTGAATGCGTAGTCAATTCCTATCTGTGGGTCGCGAACACGGAATGCGCTGTGGCCAAAGGACAGGAAGGAGACCTGGTGATGCGGGCCGCAAGTAATGACGGATATAGTGGCGTTGGCTGAAAGCTTTTGCGCCTGTGAAACAGTAGCTGTTAAGAGGAGGAGTATGAAACAAATGATCTTATTCATAGAGTAGAAGGCCCTGCAAGATATAAACCTATCGGAAATTAAAAATCGGCCTTTAACTGATGGTGTTTGCCTTTGGCTGACTTCCCGTCGATTTTCTAGTTAATTTGCAACGTAGTGAAACTGGTTTCGATGAAGAACAACGCAAGTGAATACCTCGATTTTGTATCGAAAAGTACATTAAAGCGGGCTTTCAACGCTGCCCAAATATTTTCGAGCTACCAGGTTTCCCAACTTTCGGGCAAGCCTGTTATGGCGGGCTTGCCAATAAGTATTTCATTCGAACCTACAACTTCCTGTAACCTTCGTTGCCCGGAATGTCCAAGCGGTCTGCGTTCGTTCACCAGGCCTACCGGTATGCTTGAATCATCCTTGTTTGAGAGTGTCATAGATCAGCTGGCGCCTACGTTAAGCTACTTAACTTTTTACTTTCAAGGTGAGCCGTTCTTGCATCCTGATTTTCTTGCGATGGTAAAGTATGCATCCAAAAAAGGAATTTATACTGCGACGTCGACCAATGCTCACTTCTTCAAAGATGAGACTTCAAAGTCAACTGTGGAGTCGTCATTGGATAGACTAATAATCTCGATCGATGGCACGTCCCAGGACACCTATCAATCTTATCGCATCGGAGGATCATTGGAAAAGGTGATCGAGGGAACAAGAAACATCATTAAGTGGCGAGATGAATTGAAATCAAAAACACCCCGTGTGATCTTTCAATTTCTTGTCGTGAGACAAAATGAACATGAAATTCCAGCGGTGTATAAGCTCGCGGATGAACTTGGTGTTGATCAGGTGGTCTTAAAGACGGCGCAGATATATGATCACAAACACGGATCAGCGCTAATGCCAACCAACGAACGCTATTCCCGTTACCGGAAAAAGCCCGATGGAACTTTTGAAATCAAGAACAAGCTTTTGAATCAATGTTGGAAGATGTGGCATAGCTGTGTGATCACCTGGGACGGAAAGGTCGTTCCTTGCTGTTTCGATAAAGACGCACATTTTGTTTTAGGCGACCTGACCAGGAATTCATTTAATGAGATTTGGAACAGTAAGGAATACAACGAGTTTCGGGCGTCTATCCTGCGCTCAAGAAGTGAAATCGAAATTTGTAAGAATTGTACAGAAGGCACAAAAGTCTGGGCCTGACTTAAATGCTACCCTTCTTCTTGATTTGTGCTTCTATCTTTTGAAAGTCAACAGCTCCACATTTGCCACAACCCGAAGCGCAGGCCGACTTACTTTGAAGACTCTTGTAGACTAGCTGCGCCACGTAAAAAACGGCTCCTGCAAAAACTATCGCAACCAAAATCTCTTGTACCATAGGACGTCAAAATTAGGCATTCCCGTCAACCCATGCTGTCAACCCGGGGGAATAATTTTGGTCGGTGATTTTTGTCCAATTTCGGACGATTTCGCTCATTCGTGAACAAGCACCAGGAAAAAAAGGCTGTTTAGATCATCATACGGAGGATTGTCAATCGTGGCATCCATGTTGGAACTATACCGAACTTTAGAACAATCATGCTTCAAAATTACTTAAAGACAGCCTTCAGAAACATACTTCGTGAAAAGGCGAGTACTCTCATAAATATTGCGGGCCTGACAATGGGCATCACGTGCAGCCTGGTGTTATTCCTTTTGATCAGACATCTCGCAAGCTTCGACAATTTCCATGCAAACCGGGATAGAATATACCGTGTGGTACATCAATCCGATGGCAATCAGGGAAAGAACTACACCCCCGGAGTGCCTTCTGTTCTCCCGGACGCATTCCGACTGGATTTTCCGGAAGCGGAGGAAGTAGTTTTCATGTCGTACCGGGCCGGAAGTATGGTGACTATCCCTCAGCCAGCAGGTGAACCCAAACGATACACAGAAGAAGCAGGCGTAGTATTTACCCAAACGAATTTCTTCAAGGTATTTGACCGTAGCATTCTTATCGGTGATAAGACGGGAGGTCTTGATGATCCAAACGAGGCCATCATCTCAAAGCGATGGGCACTTAGGTATTTTGATAAAGAGGATGTAGTCGGAGAGGTCGTTAAGTTTGATACTAACGAATATAAGATCACGGCAGTGATGGCTGATTTTCCTCAGAACACAGACTTTCCGTTTGATCTCATGTTATCCTATCCAACTATTAAAAAGGGTACGGAAGAGAATGGATGGAACAGCATATGGAGCGATGAACAGTGTTATTTTTTGTTAAAGAAGGGTGAATCAATTTCGAAGGTGGAAAGCCGCATGAATGCCTTCACTGAAAAATACATCGGTGATGATAATCCAAACAACGCCATGTTTTCCATACAGCCGCTAACTGAGATTCATTTTGATGATAGGTTCGGTACGTTCACCTACAATACTATTGAAAGAAGTATGCTCGTTACGTTCGGTGTTATCGCTTTGATACTGATTATAACGGCGTGTATTAACTTCATCAACCTCGCAACAGCGGAAGCTATCAAAAGATCGAAGGAAGTAGGTATACGCAAGTCTTTGGGAGGAACGAGACGACAACTCATTGGTCAGTTTCTGGGAGAGACTGCACTTGTGACGGTGATGTCAATGCTTGCTTCACTTGCATTGGCTCAGCTTGCTCTTACCATTCTTAATCCTTTCCTGGAACTGCAATTGTCCCTGGGTCTTGCAAGCGATTGGTCTCTCTGGATTTTTCTTACCGTGTTGACGTTGGTGATTGCGGTACTTTCCGGTCTGTATCCCGCATTTATTGTTTCCGGTTTTAACCCTGTTCTCGCCTTAAAAAATCTGGCTAACAGCAAGACGTCGTCAGGATACAATCTGCGCCGGGCGCTTGTCGTTACTCAGTTCTTTATTTCACAGTTTTTCATTATAGGTACGCTGGTTGTTATTAACCAGATGGAATACTTCCTTAACAAAGACCTCGGGTTTAAAAAGGACGCAATTATCGTTGTGCCGGTTCCCGAACGGGAAGAACCCGCTACCGGAGAAAATACCAGTAAGATGAGAACGTTGCGCGACGAAATGTTGCGCTTGTCGGGAGTCGCAAACGCGAGTTTGAACAGCGCACCTCCTTCTTCCGGCAATGTGTCGGGAACGCATTTTACCATTGAAGGCAAGGAAGATGATTTCAGAACACAGGTAAAACAGGTCGACGGAAATTACCTTGATGTCTTCGAGCTGCAAATTGTCGCCGGACAAAATATTGACGACGGAGATACCGCGAAAGGATTTCTTGTAAATGAAAAACTTGCTCATACGGTGGGACTTGAGCCGCAGCAGATTGTTGGAAAGACGATTGAAATGTGGGGAAGAAAACGGCCGGTAGTAGGAGTTGTGAAAGATTTTCATACCAGATCGTTACGCGAGCCAATCGAAGCGACCGTATTGATGAACCGGTTGCGTGGATACGAAACGTTATCACTTCAGGTCAATCAAAATCAAATCAAGCCTGTCATCGATAAACTAAAGGCGTCGTGGGAGATGGCGTATCCGGAACACATTTTTGAGTATGAGTTTCTGGATCAGCAAATAGCCGAATTTTATGAAAGTGAACAGAGGATGTCGACCTTGCTGGGAGTGTTTTCTTGTATTGCAATTTTTATCGGATGTCTCGGACTATTCGGGTTAGCTACGTTTATGGCGAACCAGAAAACAAAAGAAATTGGTGTGCGGAAAGTGCTTGGCGCGTCCGTTGAAAGTATAGTGTTACTTTTCTCTAAGGAATACCTGCGACTTATTCTTATTGGATTCTTCCTGGCGGCGCCATTGTCGTGGTATGTTATGAATAAGTTCCTTGATGGATTTGCGTATAAGATCACAATAGGTCCTGAGACTTTCCTGATCGGTTTAGCGGTGACGCTCTTCATAGCGATGTTTACGGTCGGATACCGGTCGCTTAGAGCTGCGTTGGTAAATCCTTCGAATTCACTTCGGTCGGAATAAATAAAAGAGAACCACTACTAATATCTATTTTCTGCATAGAGATCCCTTCGGAAGACGTTCGAAGGG
>DASVBA010000285.1:0-3756 GCA_036376095.1 Chryseolinea sp. | reverse complement strand
CAACCGGTATCCGAAGCGTTGTTGCTATAGAATGGAACCCGATGGACGATAACCTTTACCTGGTTATGCATGGAAGAGATGATTTGCTCCGGCTATGGGCCAGCATTTTCAATCCGTGGCAAAGCGCCCTGCTGCCGTCCGAAGAGTTTCTGAAAGTTACGGAAGGCTCCGACTTCGGGTGGCCATATTGTTATTATGATCAGATCAAAGGAAAGAAAGTGCTGGCTCCGGAGTATGGTGGCGACGGTGATTCTGTCGGAAGATGTGAAAAGTTTGAAAAACCCATTATGGGTTTCCCTGGTCACTGGGCGCCCAATGATTTGTTCTTTTACACCGGCGATCAATTCCCGGAGCGGTATAAAAAGGGAGCTTTCATCGCTTTTCACGGTTCGACCAATCGCGCACCGTATCCGCAATCGGGGTATTTTATCTGTTTTGTTCCATTTGAGAATGGTAAGCCTACTGGAGACTGGGAAGTGTTTGCCGATGGGTTTGCCGAAGTAGATCCTATCGTTAGTGTAAGTAACGCTGTCTACAGGCCTATGGGACTTGCAATGGGACCTGATGGCTCGTTGTACATCGCCGAAACCGAAAAAGGAAAGATATGGCGGATAATGTATAAAGGCGATAAGGATAACTTTGAAAAAGAACATCTTGTTGCGATGGAAAAAAGAAAACAACTATCACACCTAAGAACTCCCGATATTACAAAAGACAACCTCAACAAGGGAGTGGCCGCGCCAGGAGAAAAGATCTATGATATCTATTGCGCTACATGTCACCAGAAGGATGGCAAAGGCGCATCCGGCAGATTTCCGCCGCTTGCCGGAACGGACTGGGTAACCGGTGACAAAGGACGGTTAATCACGCTTGTGTTGAATGGCCTTGAAGGGTCGATCACTGTAAATGGAGAGACATTTATTAACACAATGCCGCAGCACAGTTTCTTAAGCGATGAAGAAGCTGCTAATGTTCTTTCCTACATTCGACAGAATTTCGGAAACAATGCAAGCGAAATAAAGCCACAGGAAATCAAAGCGATAAGAAACTCACTACCAACAAAAAAAAGGTCTTAGCTGACCTATTTAAAATTTTTATATCTAACCCCAAAACGTTAAATACCATGAAAGAACAAAGAAGATCAACTTTAAAAAAGCTTTTTGCGTCCATCGCAGGCGTTGTAGGACTTGGCGTAGCTTCGGCTAAGGCAGACGCTGCTCCCGAAAAGGAGGTTTTTAATGTGGTGAAGGACGATCAGGATGTACCCCTTTTCTCCGGCTCGACGAAATTTGGCAACCTGGTGTTCGTGGCAGGCAAAGGCGCCCACTTTGATGGCGATATTACCGCCCACACGAAACATGTCCTTGACGAGGTGGAAAAGGAATTGATCAAGGCCGGATCGTCAATGGAAAAGGTGCTCAAGTGCAGCGTGTTTCTTCACGATCTCAACGATTACAAAGCAATGAATGAAGCGTACAAAGGCCGTTTTGGAAGCAAGCCTCCAGTACGTACAACGGTAGCGGTGTACGGAGGGGTGCCCGGCGATTCGCTGGTGGAGATCGATTGTATTGCTTATATCTGAAATTATTAGTTCTCAGTTGCTAAACCTAAATCCTCTATTTCTCATGCGTCAAAATATGCTTATTCTTTTACTGGGATTCTGTTTCATCGCCGTTCAAGCCCAAGCCCAGGATTATACCATTGTCATTAAAGGGGGACACGTGATCGATGCCAAAAACAAGATCAACGAGGTAATGGATGTCGCCATCAAAGATGACAAGATAGCTCTGGTTGCAAAGAACATTGATCCCAAACAGGCTCAGGTAATCGATGCAAAGGGATTCTATGTGTCACCGGGCCTAATTGATATTCATTCTCACAATTTCTTTGGGACAAAAGAGGATCATTATCTCGGTGATGGCTTCGAAGCATTGCCGCCTGATGGATTCACGTTCAGAAGCGGAGTGACGACCGTGGTGGATTGTGGAGGGGCCGGCTGGAAAACGTTCACCACGTTTAAGGCGCAGACCATCAATCATTCAAAAACACGGGTGCTGTCTTTCCTTAACATTGTAGGTGAAGGAATGCGTGGCGGAGCCTATGAGCAGAACCTCAATGATATGGATGCAAAAATGACTGCTCATGTCGTGCGACAACATAAAGAGATCGTCGGTATCAAAGTCGCGCATTACATGGGCAAGGAGTGGGATCCTGTCGACCGTGCCGTTGAAGCAGGAAATATCGCCAACGTTCCAGTGATCATTGATTTTGGTGGCAATGTGCCGCCACTGTCCATAGAGGAATTGTTCATGAAGCACCTTCGGCCTGGCGACATCTTTACGCATGCATTTGCGCAGCTTGCTTCGCGCATGCCAATCGTAAATGCGCAGGGTCAACTGCTTCCCTTTGTAGTTGAAGCACAGAAAAGAGGAATTATCTTCGACGTTGGACACGGCGGTGGAAGTTTCCGGTTCTCGCAGGCTATTCCGGCATTAAAGAGCGGTTTTCGCCCGAACACAATTAGTACTGACTTCCACACAGGAAGTATGAACGCTGGAATGAAGGATCAGCTCAACGTGATGTCTAAGTTCCTTAACATGGGTATGACAGTTCAGGAGGTGATCGCCGCGTCTACAGCCAATCCCGCGCAAGTAATTCACCGCGACGAACTTGGCCACTTGTCGGTTGGAGCTATCGCCGACATTGCTATCTTTAGTTTGAGAAAAGGCAAATTTGGTTTTGTTGATTCTTCTGGCTTCAGGATGGATGGTGACCAAAAGTTGGAATGTGAACTTACTGTCAGGGAAGGGAAAGTGGTCTATGATCTGAATGGGATATCTAGACCGTTGTGGAACAAATGAGTTATGGGTTATGAGTTATGGGTTATGGGTTGGGGTGTGAGTGTGGGTGCGAGTGGGAGTGTGGGTGTGGGTGTGACGGTGAACCTGTGGGACAGGTCAAATACATAACGGTAGCTTATTGCGCAGGCCAAATTGAATTAACGATTAACCATTAACGAATAACGAATAACGGACAACCCAATGAGATACGTAGCACTTTCAATGTTGCTGGTGGCAATTTGCAGTTCAACATACACGCGCGCGCAGACCATGCCTAAGGAGGAGTTGATATTCTTAACTTCTGAATGGAAGGGCGAGCGATTCCCCGATGGGAGGCCGAAGATCCCGGATGACCTCATTCGCAGGGCAAAGAGCATTACCATTGAAGACGCGTGGACCGTCCTGCGAAACGATGGATATGTTTGCCAATATGATGGAAATTGGAAAATGGTTCACCCCGACGTGACCATTGCCGGTCGTGCCCTTACTGCCATGTTTATGCCCACCAGGCCTGACGTTGAGAAGAACATTAAGGATCGCGGTGCCAAACAGGGTCGCACCGGAAATACCAACGCATGGCCTATTGATGTTCTGTCAAAGGGAGATGTGTATGTCGCCGATGGCTTTGGTAAGATCAAAGAAGGTACGTTGATGGGCGACAACCTTGGCAATTCCATTTATGCCAAATCCGGAACAGGAGTCATCTTTGACGCGGCAGCCCGGGATCTCGATGGCCTGATGAAAATTGATGGATTTAATGCATTTGTACGTGACTGGCATCCTTCGTTCCTTCAGGATGTGGTTTTGATGGGGCTGAACACGCCTGTTAGAATAGGGCAGGCCCTGGTGCTGCCCGGGGACCTGGTGCTGGCAAAAAAGTCCGGCGTGATCTTCATACCGGCACATATGGCGGAAA
>DASVBA010000282.1:0-4933 GCA_036376095.1 Chryseolinea sp. | reverse complement strand
GAGTTGATGGAAAGCGGACGGAAGCTGGACAGCCAGGATGAAAAAAGAAACAAAGTGGACTTTGCCCTGTGGAAGAGGGCTTCTCCATATCATATAATGCGATGGCCATCTCCCTGGGGTGATGGGTTTCCAGGCTGGCATATTGAGTGTACCGTCATGAGCACAAAATATCTCGGAGAAACCTTCGATATCCACGGCGGTGGAATGGACCTCAAGTTTCCACACCACGAATGCGAAATCGCGCAGGCTGTGGGAGCAACTGGCAAATCACCGGTGAACTATTGGATCCATTCCAATATGCTTACCGTTAATGGACAAAAAATGAGTAAGTCTCTCGGTAACTCATTTCTTCCCCGTGAACTCTTCAGCGGGAATCACGCTTTGCTTGACAAGGGATATGGTCCAATGGCCGTTCGGTTCTTCATGCTTCAATCTCATTACTCAAGCACGTTAGATTTTTCAAACGAGGCGCTCAACGCGGCGGAGAAAGGATTTAAGAAGCTTGCAAATGCATTAGGGATTGTGAAAAAGCTCAGCCATCCGGGAGCAGGCGAATTGGACGCCGAACTGGAAAATTCGTTGACCAGTCTTGTTGGCCAACTCTATATTAATATGAGTGACGATTTCAACACGGCAAAAACGCTTGCCGTGCTATTCGAAATGTCCTCGCGTATAAATGACTTCAAGTCAGGGAATACTCCATTGAACAAAATCAGTACAGACGTTTTTGAGAACTTCAAGGCTGCTTACATCGGATTCTTCGAGGAAGTACTGGGACTGAAGGAAGAGGAAGAGCAGAATAACGGGCTGTTGACTGGAGTGATCAGCGTGTTGATCGAGCTTCGGAAAAAGGCGCGGCAGGATCGTAACTTCGCGCTCTCTGATAAGATCCGCGACGATCTGAAAGCATTAGGAATACAACTTAAGGACGAAAAGGACGGTGAAATAAACTTTACCATCGATTGATCCTGGTGAAAATTTAGTCCCGTACATTGAAACTGCTTGAGTAATTGAATATAGAGTGTAGATTGTTTTTTTGAAACGCCTACGCGAGAAGCCTGCGCACGCGGTCTGCGGGCAAAGCAAGTATTTTTACGCCGCACAAAGAACACACACAGGATTAACAAGTTGTTAAAGAAGATTTTCATACTACCCATAAGGATCTATCAGCTTACGCTTTCACCTTTGCTTGGCGCTAGTTGTCGTCATGTTCCAACCTGCTCACAATACACCATTGAAGCAATTATGGAGTGGGGTGTGTTACGCGGAATATGGCTTGGGATGAAACGCATTTCCCGGTGTCACCCATGGGGAACGCACGGGTATGACCCGGTGCCTAAGAAGAAGCCTCTCTAAGCGCGTGTGTGCGCACCAATCAACCGCCTGCGCAATCGTTGGCATAAATTTTTTAAAACTCTTCGCAATCGTTTCCTGAAAATGTAAATGAGAATAGTTTACATTTAGCGCAATCTTTTAAACCTATCATGGCGGATTTTGAAATCAAAAAAACACCAAAGGCTTACGATGTTTGTATTGTGGGATCTGGGGCGGGCGGCGGAATGGCTGCCTATGTACTTGCAAAAGCAGGAATTAAAGTCGTTTTATTAGAAGCTGGTCCACTTTATGACCCTGCAAAAAATGTTTCACAACTAAAGTGGCCCTGGGAATCCCCGCGTCGTGGGGCTAACACACCGCTCAGGCATTTCGGGGATTTCGATGCAGCATATGGCGGCTGGGAAATTGACGGCGAGCCCTACACCCATAAAGACGATACCAAGTTCGATTGGTTCCGATCTCGAATGGTCGGCGGACGAACCAACCACTGGGGAAGAATTTCACTTCGCTTCGGTCCAAAAGATTTCAAACGCAGAAGTATTGACGGCCTTGGTGATGATTGGCCCATATCCTACGAGGACGTTGCTCCATTTTATGATAAAGTAGATCAGTTGATCGGCGTGTTTGGATCGAAGGAAAATCTGCCGAACGATCCCGACAGTATCTTCCTGCCTCCCCCAAAGGCGCGCTTACACGAGTTGTTAATTCAGAATGCCGGCAACTCACTCAACATTCCAGTAATTCCTTCACGGCTTTCAATTCTGACAAAGCCAATAAATAACGAAAGGGGTGCTTGTTTTTACTGCAGGCAATGCAACAGGGGTTGTACGGTGTATGGCGATTTCTCGTCCTCATCGGTTTTGGTAAAACCAGCGATCGCCACAGGAAACGTTGATGTGATCCCGAATGCGATGGCGCGTGAGGTTGTAATCAACAGTGAAGGTAAAGCAACAGGTGTTTCTTTCGTCAACAAAGACGATAAGCAGGAATACACTGTATCGGCAAAAGTAGTGATGCTGGCGGCCAGCTCCTGCGAATCTGCAAGACTATTGCTCAATTCCAAGTCCTCTCTCTTCTCCAACGGTCTGGCTAACGGCAGCGGCCTTGTTGGTAAATACCTGCATGACTCAACGGGCGCGTCTATGGGTGGCATATTGCCACACCTGGTAGGACGGAAACGTTACAATGAAGACGGTGTTGGCGGAATGCATGTATACACCCCGTGGTGGCTTGACAACAAGAATTTGGATTTTCCCCGTGGTTATCACATCGAATACGGCGGAGGAATGACAATGCCCGGCTATGGATTCGGGTTCGGAATGCAAAATACCAACGGCAAATATCCTGGGCGGGATGGCAAGAAAAAAGAAGCGGGAGGTTACGGTGCGTCTTTAAAGGATGACTATCGTTATTTTTATGGGGCTACGATCGGCATGTCAGGACGTGGCGAAGCTATTGCCAGGGAGGATAATTACTGCGAGATAGATCCAAAAACAGTCGATAAATTCGGAATACCTGTGTTGCGTTTCCATTATAAGTGGAGTGAACACGAGATCAGGCAGGCGAAGCACATGAAAGAAACGTTCCGGGAAATCATTCACAAAATGGGTGGCGTTGTAACTTCAGGTGGTGACGACGGTCCTCACAATGATTACGGACTGCTTGCTCCGGGCCGTATCATTCATGAGGTGGGAACCACCCGAATGGGAAATGATCCCAAGAAGTCGGTTCTGAATAAATTCTCTCAGGCCCACGAATGTAAAAATCTTTTTGTGGTCGATGGCGGTCCTTTTGTTTCTCAGGCGGACAAGAACCCAACGTGGACAATCCTTGCTCTTTCCATGAGATCATCTGAATACATAATTGATGAATTGAAGAAACAAAGTATCTAGTCTTTGAAAAGACCGTGAATAGTAGTGTTGATATAATTGAAATTTTAACCAAACGTTTATGCCTTTAAAGAAAATTACTCCTGCGACAGATCAATCGCGTAGAAAGTTTATCAAAAATGCAGGTGTCGCTGCTGCGGCTTTTACCATAGTACCTCGATTTGTGCTGGGTGGAAGCGGATATAGAGCACCAAGTGATCTACTATACGTAGCTGGTATTGGCGCAGGTGGCAAAGGCGAAAGTGATATTGCCAACTTTGCCAAGAGTGGAAAGGCAGAGATCGCCTACTTGTGCGATGTAGACGACCGCAGAGCCGCTAAATCCGTCGCAAGCTTCCCCAAAGCAAAATACTATAAAGACTATCGTCAGCTTCTTGATAAGGAACATAAGCACATCGATGCAGTTTCCGTATCAACGCCGGATCACCAACACGCTGTCCAGGCCCTTGCAGCGATGCAGCTTGGCAAGCACGTATATGTACAGAAGCCTTTGACGCACGATATTTACGAAGCTCGTGTGTTGACTGATGCAGCCAAGAAGTACAAGGTCGTAACGCAAATGGGCAATCAGGGTGCTTCCGGTGACGGAGTTCGACAATTGATGGAGTGGTACAACGCCGGATTGTTAGGCGACGTGCATACCGTTTATTGCTGGACCAACAGACCGGTGTGGCCGCAGGGTATTCCGTGGTCTGATATAAAAACAGAAGTACCAAAAGAATTGGACTGGGATCTTTGGCTGGGAACCGCTCCCTACAAGGATTACGTCGATAAGCTTGTTCCATTCAACTGGCGGGGCTGGTGGGACTATGGAACGGGTGCCCTAGGCGACATGGGCTGTCACATCGTAGAGCCTCCGTTCAGAGTGTTGGGTCTACAATATCCTACTGACGTAACAACAAGTGTCGGCAGTGTTTATGTCGATGAATTCAAACGCGGTTACTTCCCTGATAGTTGCCCTCCATCTTCCTACAGTATACTCACATTCGCTGCGGCAAAAGGCAAGCCCGCTGTTAAACTCCATTGGATGGATGGTGGCATTCAGCCGGAGCGGCCAGAGGAGCTCGGCCCCAATGAAAGAATGGGTGATGGTGGCAACGGAGCAATCTTTGTGGGAACAAAAGGAAAAATGATGTGCGGGACCTATGGAATGTATCCGAGCCTGCTCCCCACATCCAAGAATCAGGAAACAAAAGTTCCGCAAACTATAAAGCGTGTACCTAACGGGGCAGATGGACACTATGCCCAATGGGTGGAAGCAAGCATTGCGGGATATGGTAAAATGGAAGTAAGCTCACCATTTGAAATTGCCGGACCGCTAACAGAAACACTTCTCATGGGTAACCTTGCTATCCGGAGTTATGACATCCGGAAACCGCGCGAAGGTAAACCTGATCAATTCGATTATCCAGGTCGCAATATCAAACTGGTGTGGGATGGACCGAATATGAAGGTCACCAACTTTGATGATGCAAACCAATACGTACGTCGTGAATATCGTCAGGGTTGGAAACAATTGTCGCTCTAAAGGGATTCAGTGTCCCTTGGCTCATTGATTACTTTATTGTTTCGCTGAATTAATTACAATTCATCATGGCATCAAAGAAGAAGGTATTGAAGGTAGACTATTCCCGAAGGAAATTCCTAAAGAACGCTGGGTTAGCTGCGGCCGCATTTACAATTGTTCCGAGGTTTACACTGGGCGGAAC
>DASVBA010000278.1:0-3117 GCA_036376095.1 Chryseolinea sp. | reverse complement strand
GAGATGCAACGATGGCGGCAGTCAACGCTGCAAACGATAAGCCCTTTAACCCTACGGGTAACAGATTTAATAACGAAGGGTACGCCTTGTTTACATCGACGATACCTTTTGAATCCAGCATTTCAACCTGAAACATTCCTTGTCTGTGGAGCACGTATGCAGCGATACCTGGAATCACGACGATAACGGGCATCAATAATTTTAAAAAGGCGGCAAAAAGAATTCCGTTTCGTGCTGTCGGTAAATCGGCCCCCAGCGCACGTTGCGTGATATATTGATTACATCCCCAATAATTCAAGTTTGTTATCCACATCCCTCCGATCAATACTGTAAGTCCGGGTAGATCCATGTAGTTGGAATCTTCTTTTTTAAAGATCATATGGAAATGATCATTCGCCTGCGTTTTAAGCAGGGAGAACCCTGCAAGTATTCCTTGCTCTCCGGATTTTTCAGCCACCAGGTTGAGGGCTATATACGTCGCTACAAGTCCACCCAGGACCAGGAAAAAGACCTGGATAACGTCGGTGTACCCAATGACTTTCATGCCACCCAGTGTGATACCAATAGCAAATATTGACAACAAGAAAATACAGAGGTAGATATTCAGGCCGGAGATACCACTGATCGCGAGCGCGCCCAGATAAAGTATGGACATCAAATTCACCACGATGTAGAGCAACAGCCAGAACACGGCCATGATCATTGCGACAGTCCCATTATACCTTTGGTTAAGGAATTGAGGCATCGTGTAGATCTTGTTCTTCAAGTATACCGGTATAAAGAATATTGCAACGATTATGAGTGTAGCGGCAGCCATCCATTCGTAGGTTGCAATGGCGAGACCCATTTTAAAGCCGCTGCCTGACATACCAATAAATTGTTCGGCTGAAATATTTGAAGCGATAAGAGACGCGCCAATGGCCCACCAGGTCAGGGCTCCTTCGGCAAGGAAGAAATCCTTCGAATCCGTGACAGCTTTTTTCTTTCTGTTATAAATCCAGTAACCATAGACGGCTACCACTAAAAAATAGATTAGGAATACGATGTAATCTGTAGGCAGTAGTTTCTGTTGCATTTAAATTGAGCGGTTTAGGACGGTAACTGGCTATTCATACAGCTCACGCTTCCTAAAACTGAATAGGACAATGGCAAGCGCATACGATTTAACGAACTAAAATGATCTTCTTTTTTCAAAGTAGCAAAGAAATGCCCACTAGTTTTTGGTGTTTTTCTATATTGCCTGATGTCTTCAAAATTCTCAATACAAGCCCAATAGAATGTCACATGGCCTACTGATCGATATGGACGGTGTTATTTACGGTGGCGACTTCCTTATACCGGGAGCCGATACTTTTATTGCACGTCTTCTCAAGGATAAGATACCCTTTGCGTTCATGACGAATAACAGCCAAAGAACGCCACTGGATGCGGTGAGAAAGCTTAAGCGGCTTGGAATCGAAGTCACTGAAAATCACGTCTATACCAGCGCTATGGCAACATCGAAGTTTCTCGCGAGCCAGGTGCCAAAAGGGACTGCATACGTATTGGGTGAGGGTGGATTGTTAAACAGTCTGCACGATCATGGCCTTTCGTTAGTGGAATCTGAACCCGATTTTGTCGTGCTCGGCGAAGGGCGAAACTTCACGCTTGAAATGGTCCAGAAAGCAGTCGACATGATCCTCGCCGGCGCAAAGTTTATCACAACCAATCGCGATCCATCGCCCATGAAAAAAGGATGGAACAATCTGGGCATTGCTGCAACAACGGCAATGATCGAAGAAGCAACAGGAGTCAAAGCATTCGTCGTCGGAAAGCCAGGGCCGGTAATGATGCGGTCAGCACGCAAGTTTATTGGTCTCGAGACTGCCGAAACTACCGTGATCGGAGATACAATGGACACAGACATTCAGGGAGGAGTACAAATGGGGTATCACACTATTCTTGTGCTGTCGGGTATTTCGAAGAATGAAGAACTTCAGAAATACGCGTTCAGGCCGGATCTGATCGTAAATTCGGTTGACGACATTGAACTACCCTTGCCGTGGTGGAAAAATTAGTTATGGGTTATGGGTTATGAGTTATGAGTTGGTGTGTGAGTGCGGGTGTGACTGACCCGATGCTGACGCAGTAATTACTCTCCCCGGATTATTATCACACCCATGCCCATGGCCCTAACTCATAACCCATAACTCATAACTCATAACCCTCATTTCGTTAGCTTCACCACGACGACAGACTTTGCAGGCAATTTCAAGGTCAGTGATTCTTTCGACTTCTTTGCACCATTGAAGGGCACAGGCTTTACAGTACCAGGCTTATCAAAGGTGTTGTGGTCGGTAAATTTCTCAGCAGTGATTACCTGAGCGGACAAGTTGAATGACGCAGTTCCCGGAACATCCAGTTGAAGATCGATGGAATTGACCGGATCGATATTAACGATCGAGATGTTGATGTTACCCGTTTTATCCTGAGACGCCGATGCATTGATTGCGGCAAGTTTCTCACCGCCGAATGTATAGTCTTTGGACTTGATGGTAAGAGGAATCAGCATTGCATCCTGGTGAACCTGGTACAGATCGTACACGTGATAGGTCGGAGTCAAGAGCATTTTTTCCTTGTCTGTGAGGATCAGTGCCTGCAGGACGTTGATTGTCTGAGCGAGGTTTGCCATTCTTACCCGATCGCAGTGATTATTGAAGATATTTAAAGTAGACGCCGCTATCAGCGCATCGCGAAGGCTGTTTTGCTGATAAAGAAATCCAGGATTAGTGCCAGGCTCGACATCAGTCCATATCCCCCACTCATCTACCGCCAGGGCTACACGCTTCTCTGGATCATAACGATCCATGATGACGGAATGTTTGGTTACCAATTCCTCCATTTTAAGGCAGTTCTTCATGGCGGAAAAATATTCGCGTTCCTCAAAGTTGGTTGCGGAACCTTTGCTATCCCATGTTTTCGGTATGGTGTAGTAGTGAAGCGAAATACCCCACATCATCTGCAGCGGTATTTTTTTCATCAGCACGTCGGTCCAATTGTAGTCGAATGAGTTCGCGCCGCCGGCTATTTTCATAAGACGGGCATCGCCGTAACTTCTTGCATACGTTGCGTATCGTT
>DASVBA010000277.1:0-8223 GCA_036376095.1 Chryseolinea sp. | reverse complement strand
GAAAAGTCCTTCTTACTTCCGAGGAACACCGCCACATACGGTTTAGTGGCCGAGATCTGCTGTACTGTGCGGTACGGGTTGTTTAATTTTTTTATCTCCTCCTGATCCACAAAGGGAATATCAAGAAGGTCTATGCCTTTCTTTGGCTGAAACCTGGACAGCATAATTGTTTCGATGCTGTCTACTTTCGGAAGGTTCACATACTTCTCATTCTCCTTTGCTCCGCTATTGATCCACCATCCGATCAGTTTAACTTCTTCCTGATCCAATTGCAGTTTTTCTTTTGGCGGCATGTGCAGGGAGTCGCTCATCGGAAGAATGATGTATTTATATAGCAGACTTTTCTCGGCGTTGCCAGCTACAACTGCGTCGCCGGTCTCTCCTCCGTTGAGTAAACCTTCGTAGTCAGTTAGAATCAGGTCATTCTTTGCCCGGTTTGCATTGTGACAATTCAAACACTTTTCATTGAGAATCGGTTGTATTACGTCCCGGAATACAATAGCGCTATCGGGATGTTCGATAGATACCAGCCTCGAGTGCCGGTAATTTCTGATTGGCTCCGTGAGAAATCCTTTCCCGTGGGTAACTTCTGATCCCAGGTGACCCGCGATGATCAGGATGACAGCGCTTACACCAAGAACGGTGTAATAGGATTTTATCATCGGTTTTTCCCTTAACCAGACGATCAGAACGGCAAGCATCGACACGACCGTGCCTGTCCATTTATGTTGGTTTATTTCATCGCCCAGATAGGAACCCTCTTTGTAAAGGAAGAAACCAAACAAAGCCGTCAACGCAGCACTTATTGCGAACAGATAAAAGATATATGACGTGATTTTTTCAACCGCAGGATGCTGAAAACTTTTTTGTCTGGTGAGAACTTCCAGAAGAATCCCGACGAACAATAACACCAGAGGAAAATGCAGCACCAATGGATGCATCCTTCCTGTGACCTGTAAGAAGACGGGCAGCTGCACTTTATCTTCCACCAGCAACAGAAAGATCAAGAGGACGTTAAAAAAATAGAGAAGGTTTAGAGTGATCTGTCTGACTTGGAACATCCGGGAAACTTCACATGAATAAAAAATTAAATGAGGGTCATTAGGTGATTATTGTATTGATGTCATTCTGTACAATCATTTTTCTATGACGTACTATGCGAGTATACCTTTTACGACATGACCGCTTACATCGGTAAGCCGGTAACGCCTTCCCTGGTGTTTGTAAATAAGTTTTTCATGGTCATATCCAAACAGGTTCAGGATGGTGGCCTGAAAATCATGGACATGCACGGGGTCTTTAATGATGTTGTATCCTAGTTCATCCGTTTCACCATAAACGATTCCAGGTTTTACTCCTCCTCCTGCCATCCATATGCTAAAGCAACGTGGATGGTGGTCGCGACCAAAATTATCCGGCTTAAAAGTTCCCTGGCAATAATTTGTGCGTCCAAATTCACCACCCCAGATCACTAACGTTTCGTCGAGCATACCACGGTTCTTAAGATCCTGTATCAAAGCAGCTGACGCCTGATCAACATTTTTTGTAAAGTGGCGGGTTCTTGCCGGAAGATCCGAATGCGCATCCCAACCCATGTGGTAAAGTTGAATGAAACGAACACCTCTTTCAGAAAGACGTCTCGCCAGCAGGCAATTTGCAGCAAATGTTCCTGGCTGAAGCGAGTCAGCACCATATAATTTGAAAGAGCTTTCGGGCTCATCGGAAAAATTCATGACGTCAGGCACCGAAGTTTGCATCCGGTAGGCCATTTCATACTGTGCAATTCGGGTAGTTATTTCCGGATCGCCGAACTCTTCTTCCTGAATGCGGTTAAGTGACGCAATGTGCTCCAGCATTTTTCCGCGGCTTACCTTATCGGTACCTGGAGGATTCTGGAGATACAACACCGGATCATGTCCTGATTGCAACGTTATACCCTGGTGTATAGAATCAAGGAAGCCATTGCTCCAGTTGCGCGAAGCAAGCGGCTGAATATCTCCTTCACCTCGGGATAACAACACACAAAAAGCCGGTAAATTTTTGTTCTCACTTCCTAGTCCATAGCTCAACCACGATCCCATACTTGGCCGGCCCGGCTGTTGATTCCCTGTTTGAAAAAATGAAACAGCAGGATCATGATTGATCGCTTCTGTGTGCATACTTCGGATGATGCATATGTCGTCTACAATTTTGGAAGTGAACGGCAGAAGTTCACCCAGCCATGCTCCGCTTTTTCCATGTTGATGAAAATCAGAAAAAGACCCGATCAGTGGAAATGATTTTTGAGAAGCTGTCATTCCCGTGAGGCGTTGCCCATTGCGTACTGAGGGAGGAAGTTCCTCGCCCTGCATTTTCCTAAGCAATGGTTTATAATCGAACAACTCCAGTTGGGATGGAGCACCACTCTGAAAGAGATAGATCACTCTTTTTGCCTTCGGTGCAAAATGAGTTACGCCAAATGGCAACGCTTCATCCTCATCACTTTTTCCTTTGAACAAGTCCGGTACTAACAGTGAGCCAAGCGCCAGACTGCCAATTCCAACGCTTGCACTGGAAAGGAATGTCCGGCGATTTATGTTCAGCGCGTGTCGTAAGAATTCGTTTGACATAAGCGTTTGCTTTAAGATTTACTGATAGCCTCGTCCAAATTATAAATGATAGTTACCACGTGCATCATAGCAGCACATTCCAGGATGTCCAGCTTATCGTTTTGTGGATATGCACCCACGTGCAAAAATTTCTTAGCTTCTTCAGGATTAGCCATGAACCGGTCATACTCTTCCTTATAACCCTGCAGCAAAATTTCCACTTCGTGGCTTTCGGGGTTCCGGGTCACAATTTTCCGGAACGCCAACCTGACTTTGTCTTCAAGTGAAAGATTTTCCTGTTCAACCAAATTTGAACCAAGGACCCTTGCCGCCTCCAACAACTGGGGATCGTTCAAGAGGTTGAGCGCCTGAAGCGGAGTGCTGGTACGAACCCTCCGTACTTCACAAAATTCTTTCAGGGGCGAATCAAAAATCAACATGGATGGCGGCGGGATAGTTTTTCTCCAATAGGTGTACAAACTTCTCCTGTACAATTTTTCGCCTTTGTCGGTAATGTACGTTGGCTCACCCCGGCCTTTAATTCCGACGGCTATTGCTTCCCATAGCCCTTCCGGTTGATACGGCTTAACGCTCGGGCCTCCTAATTCATAGTGCAGCAATCCACTTGAAAATAAAATGTTGTCCCTTATCATTTCCGAATTCAGGCGATAGCGTGAACTTCTCGCCAGATAAACGTTATCCGGATCTTTTTCCCGGAGCTTCTTGCTGGTAGCGGACGACTGCCGGTAGGTTGACGACATTGCCATCATTTTTAACAAATATTTTATGTCCCAGCCTTTTTCCCGGAACTCCACTGAGAGATAGTCCAACAGCTCGGGATGGGACGGAAGCCTTCCCTGATTTCCAAAATCATCCGATGTAGCAACTATACCCCGCCCGAACATTTCCTGCCAGAATCTATTTACGATGACCCGTGCCGTTAACGGGTTCTCCGGATCAAACAACCATTTCGACAGACCCAACCGGTTAGTGCCAAACTTGACGGAGTCGTAAGGCATGATCGCTGCAGGAGCGCGGGATGAAACTTGCACATTCGTGGGTGCATCATAGACACCTCTTTCTAACACAAAAGTCTTCCGCGGCTGATTGTCGCTCATTACCATCACTTTCACCGTATCCTTCGGGCCGATTGTTTTTCCGTTTATGAATTTCAATATGCCGTCCACCTCGGTTTGAGTGATCTTGATGTTTGGCTTGGGAAGCTCTCCATAGTTAATAAGTCCTTTTTCGTTGGCTTGATTGAAGAACGAATACATCGAATAAAAATCCTTTTGAGAAATAGGATCATATTTATGATCATGGCATCGGCTGCATTCAACGCTGATGCCGAGAAATGCTTTACCGAAAGTATTGGTTCGGTCTACAACATATTCGGTGCGATATTCTTCCGGGATGACGCCTCCCTCCTGCGTTATTTTATGATTGCGATTAAAGCCCGTGGCGAGGATCTGTTCCAGCGTCGCATCGGGCAACAGGTCGCCTGCCAGCTGCCAGGTAACAAACTGATCATAGGGTAAATTTTTATTGAACGCATGAATTACCCAATCGCGCCACGGCCACATTACTCTCGGTAAATCATCCTGATAGCCATGCGAATCTCCATATCGACTCACATCCAGCCAATAGTTGGCCCATCGTTCACCGTATGCAGTCGAAGCCAGCAATTCATCAACGATCTTTTCGTATGCCTCCGGCGAATCGTCCTTCAAGAATTTATCAACTTGTTCCAGCGACGGAGGAAGTCCCGTGAGGTCGAAGCTCACGCGCCGAATCAACCGTTCCTTATCGGCTTCTTCGCTGGGCTTCATTTTCATTTCGTTTAGTTTCGCCAAAACAAAATGGTCAATTGCATTTATGCCCCATCCATCCGTTTCCGGAACTTCGGGTTTTACGGGAGGAATAAACGCCCAGTGTTTTTTGTATTCCGCCCCCTGTTCAATCCATTTTTTCAGAATGTCTTTCTCTTGCTCACTGAGCACCAGGTTGGATTCCGGGGGAGGCATCTGGAACAACGGATCCTCAGAAAATATCCTCTTTATCAGAAAGCTCTCGTCAACTTTCCCTTTTACAATCGCAAAATGATGAGGATCGGATTTTAGCGCCTTAAATGCTCCTTCTTCCGTATCTAAACGAAATTCCGCCTGGCGCTTTTTAACATCGGGTCCATGACAAGCAAAGCATTTGTCAGAAAGAATCGGTTTTACATGATAGTTAAAATCAACCTTCCCCCTGGTCATTGCCATTCCGCCTGCATCGCCTTCGTTCTTCTCTGAGCATGCTTGCCAGAGCATGGCGCTCAGCAGGATTGAAACGGACACAAGACTTAAACCCTTCATCACGAATATTATTTATCTCAGTATCTTAAGCCTACTAATTTAGCAAAAAGACCCCTAATAAAACGGAAAGGGGCCATGGAGTTCTATAGAAAAGTATTGAACGGAAAATTGCCCATTTCAATAGAGGAAAAATCCATTTCAAAAAGAAGCGAAATGTTAATAAACCGCGTGCATTGCCCCGGATTGCCACTGATAGGCCTGCTTGTGGCGGCTGCAATCGCCTCATCAAGTGCAGGTGGGACGTCGATCCTATACACGAAAAAAGAATTGCTCGCACAGCTCATCAAATTGAATGATGAAAACATAGGGCAAGTTCTGAAGAGGCAATGGTCGGAAAAGACCAATCCATTTTATGGGGCTGTCTATGATGGCGACAGTATCCTCTCCCCGATCGGAACAGCCAACCTGATCCAAACGCTGATGTGCAGTTATGTTTCTCCTGATTCCAGATTTTACAAGTCGAAGGAATTGCTTGGACGCATGACGCTGGCCGCAAAGGCATTGATTAACCTCCAACACGACGACGGTACGATTGATCTTTTGTCAACCAACTTTCATTCAACACCCGACCTGGGATTCACTATCTATCCGTTGGCGCTATCGTACTCAATCCTTTTGCAGCACAAACAACTAAGCTTTCAAGACCTTCCTGTTTTGATGAAAGAGTATCTTCTTAAAGCAGGAAGCGCTCTGTCGGTCGGAGGCATTCACACACCTAATCACCGTTGGGTTGTATGTGGGGCACTCGCATCGATCAATCATTTTTTTCCTAACCCGATCTATCGCGCCAGAATTGAGCAATGGCTCGCCGAAAGGATCGATCTCGACCCCGATGGTCAGTATCATGAGCGAAGTACGGCGATCTACACACCTATAAGCAACAGGACGCTATTAGAAGTTGCAAAAAGGATGAAGGTCGATTCGCTGTACGACGTTGTTCGCAAAAACCTTGATCTGACCTTTTACTTTGTGCATTCGAACGGCGAAATCGCTACGGAGTCTTCCGTAAGACAGGATAAATACGTTAAGAGCAACCTATACGCCTATTACCTTGCCTATAACTACATGGCGCTGCTGGATAAGGACAGTCGTTATTCCGGAATGGTGAGCTATATTCAAAATACCGTTAAGATCGATCAGCTTGGTTATATGCTGCCCCACTTTCTTGAGGATCCATCGTTGTTGGCAGATCTTCCTGAGCCAACACCAATACCAACGAGTTACCATAAATACTTTGAACATTCGGACATAGTAAGAATAAGAGAAGGCAACGTTGACATGTCGATCATACTGAACAATCCCACGTTCTTCAATTACTTCAAGGGCAATGCCGCCTTGGAATCTGTCCGGCTGGCGTCTGCTTTTTTTGGAAAGGGACAGTTTGAAAGCATTGGAATTGAAAGGGACGGAAATAGCTATGTTTTGTCCTCTATTGTTCATGGACCCTACTTTCAACCCTTGCCTAAGCACAGGATACCAGATAGTGTAGAAACCTGGAGGAATGTTCCAAGAGTCGATCGTGATCAGTCAGAGATTCAAACGCTGTCCACAAAAATCTATATTACACCGGACCACGGAAAAGTTCGGATAAGAGTATTGGTGGATGGCCCGGAGAATTTACCAGTTGCTTTAGAACTTGGTTTTCGTACCGGTGGCAAGTTAGAGAATGTGAGTCCGAAAAAAGGGATCAAGGATGCTTACCTGATTGCAGATGGCGAATTCGCGACGTATCGAAACGGTGATGACAAGATAAAGGTCGGTCCCGGTACTGGCTCGCATAAATGGACGCAGTTGAGAGGTGCGTTGCCGAAGGTGGCTGCCGAATGTTTATATTTTACAAAGTATGCGCCGTGTGAGTTTGAGGTTATTATAGAGTAGATGCGGTAATAAACTTTCACCGCAAAGACCAAGGGCCGCAAGGGGTCACAAGGAATCCCGTTCAGCGACTGTCATCCAGAGCGCTTGATCTTTATCACACAACTACGCCAATGGAATGGGTCTAGCGAATTGTATTTAGTACTGGTGAACCCTCTCGCGAAGGACCTGTTGGAATTCTGCAGCGAAAACTAAAATGTTAGTATTTTTTCAACAGGTCGCGGCTCAAATCATTCCAATTCGGATTGACTTTCTTAATCAACGCCTCCTTCCACTCTCGCGATTTACCTTTGATGAATTTTTCCCTTTGAATAGCTTTTGATATTTGATCGAATCCCTCAAAATACACAAGCTTATCAACATTATAGCGAGCGGTGAAACTCGTCGGATTCACTTTTGTCTTATGCTCCCAAAGTCTCCTGTTGAGGTTCGTACTAACACCCACATAAAGAGTAGTGTTGTTTTTGTTTGCCATTAAGTAAACCCATGCAAAAGGGATCATAATGAAAAATAGCAACTTTGATCCTCGGCCCGCAGTTTTTTCATGAAGGTTTTCCTTACTAGTATAATGATGTAATGGAACGGGTATTACGTTAGAGTGTCGTCGCTAAGAAAACGCGTCCCTTGACGGCTGACAGGTCCTTCGCGAGAGGACTGGTAGCTTCAAGGCGATGTGTGCCTCCATTGCGCGAGAGCATACCTTTACGTAGGGAGAAGACGCTCTGGAGGACAGATAAAAACGGCAGGGCTGCGCTGATTCTAATAAAGAACAGACTGAAATTCATATCTTAGATACAACTATGCCCCTTAGCCGTAATTTCTATTCGTTTGCAATCTTCCTCTCGGGGTTGTTTGCCGCAATCACTTTAATGCAGGGAATTATTTATTTCCTGCTCGCGCAGCAAACTTATTCCCTGGCGATATTTTTTGGCTGGTACCTTTTTGGCAATGGCCTGTCTCTTCTGGGTGCTTTTATCATTCTTAGGTATTTCCATTTGAAAGCATTTTACCTGGCATTCTGGACACTCCTGGTTGTCACGATTGCAAGTCTCATTCAATTCAGCACAGGTTTAGGGGCGTTCACGGGAATGAGAGAGTTGGCTGACTACTATATGAGTGCGCACCTGCTGGTGGTCGGAGCGAATATCATCTTTGGCTTGGCGTTAATATTTTCAGTTGCAGGAAAAAGATACTGGTTAAAATTGACTGGCATTTTTTCAATGCTATTAGGTGTAGTTCTGATGGCAGCTGGCATCTGGTATTTTGATTCCACCCTAAGTGAGAAACTTCTTTTGCTCGAAAAAATCTACAAATGGCCGTCATTGCTAGGTTGGGTGGGACCGGCCCTTATAATGATGAATTTTTTGAGCGAGCAGAAGCAGCTGCGATTGGAAGGCGAAGGT
>DASVBA010000275.1:0-3665 GCA_036376095.1 Chryseolinea sp. | reverse complement strand
AGTTGAAGGTATACACGACCGAGAGTAAAGGCAGTGAGTTTGTGGTAAGCATACCCGTGCCAAAAGCATAAGGTCGCGGAATAGACTACATATTCTACTCAAGCTGTATACTTGGATACTTACACCTATCGTTTTTAACATTTCAAAAATGCGACTATCTTCAATGAACGGATCTGAATGAATAGACTTAATTTCTTATTTCCCTCGTTGATTTTAGTATTTGTAGCTATTACAACGGCTGCGCAACTCCACGATACAAAGTTCAAACTTATCTCAGGCGCAAATGGTGTATCCATCGGAAAAATCAATGGCATTACCCGCGACCCGCATGGAGTGATGTGGTTTGCTGATCAGACCAATGGCTGCATCACAAGGTACGACGGCAATTTGATGACGCAGTACCACTACGATCCCAGAAATTTGAATTCGCCTGGCGGAACGTATCCCGAATGTATCTTGGCCGATTCTTCGGGAATAATTTGGATTGGATATTATGGCATGGGCCTTGACCGTTTTGATCCGGAGACCAATACCTATACTCACTACCGTCATCTTCCTGGAAATTCACAAAGTTTAAGTAATGATTCCATTACAGCTATTTTGATTGACCATACTGGCAAGCTTTGGATTGGAACGAACGGAGGGCTTGATATGTGGGATCCAGCGACGGGAAAATTTACACAGTATCAACACCAGCCATCCGATCCGACAAGTCTGAGCCATAATGTAATAAGATCGTTATTTGAGGACAGCGACGGCACACTCTGGATAGGCACCGGATTGGCATGGGCTAGCAATAACAACGGTGGCCTGAATCGGTTCAACCGGGATCAAAAAGAATTTACACGCTTTTTGCACGATCCCAAAAATACGAACTCTCTGCTGGACAATAAAGTAAGGGCAATATTCGAAGACAGTCGCCGTAACCTTTGGGTGGGAACAAAACGAAATGGGCTCCACATAATTGATAAGAAGACGGGCACTGTGAAAAGAATTTCAGTGAGTCCTGACGATAAGAATGCTTTATTCAAGGCACCTGTGATGACTCCATATGAC
The DNA here is from genome assembly GCA_036376095.1 of Chryseolinea sp. Taxonomy (GTDB): domain Bacteria; phylum Bacteroidota; class Bacteroidia; order Cytophagales; family Cyclobacteriaceae; genus Chryseolinea. Next base: position 2,609 of record DASVBA010000275.1, on the reverse strand, counting down.
CATTTTACTTTTATAAATGAAGATGTCACAGGATCGTTGTGGTTTGGTACCCTATCGGATGGGTTATTCCGGTACAATCCTATTACTAAAGAAAGCACACATTTCAGCAGAAATAACAACAGGTCGTCAGGCTTTAAAGATTATAGCGGTTGGTGTAGCTATTCTGCTCCTGATGGATTAATGTGGGTCAGTACTCAAGAGGCTAATTTATATCAGATCGACCTTTACACCAATATCATCGATGCTGATTCGCTGAACATGATAGTCATTGATATGATCGAGGAATCTCCCAGTGTACGCTGGATGGGCACCACAGAAGGACTTGTCCGACAAGACCTTAATGAAGGGTCTGTTCAGAGATTTAGGCATGATCCCAAAAACGAAAATAGCTTGAGCCACGACGTCGTAATTAGTGTGCTAAAGGCAAGCGATGGAATGTTATGGTTGGGTACGCAAATCGGATTAAATAATTTTGATCCCACAACCCGCAAGTTTACCCGCTATTACATTGATCCAAACGTCAAGGCGACCTTAACTGCAAACGATATCCAAAAGGTGTATGAAGACAAAGATCAAAATCTCTGGTTAGGATCTTTTGGAGGTGGCTTGATCAAGATGGGTAAGGACTCGAAGATAATATCAAGATATCTTACCAATCCCTCAGACACCACCAGCATTCGCGGCGATTACGTGAACGCCATAGTTCAGGACCAAGACAATTCGATGTGGGTAGGATCCGTCCAGGGTGGTTTGAACAGATTGAACACGGCAACCGGCAAGTTCCAACATTACTTAACCGGCATCACCGTGAACTCCATCCATAAGGACGCTTCAGCGAAAATTTGGATATGCACGGATCTTGGATTGTATCTATATAACAGGGATAACGACACATTTTTTTTGGTCAAAGAAGTTAGTGAAAATTTGCAGGGTGAGAGAATTCTTGCAGTTTCGGAAGACAATAAGAATAATCTTTGGATCGTCTCCAACATAACGATATACTGCCTCAACGAAAATACCCGGAACGTGATCCGATTTGATGAGGATAACGGGATCGATAAAGATATGCTATTGGGCAATGTTATAAAGCTTCAGAATGGCCATATGCTATTTTCGACGCGAATTGGTTACTATGAAATCGATCCTGAAAAGCTGGTGATTCCGCTCGCTGTTCCTAAAATTCATTTTAAAAGTATTTCAATCAATGGCGAACTATTGAAATCGGGTGAAGAGATCCTTAAGGAACCCCTTTCAGTGATTAAGGAACTGAAACTAAGTCACGATCAAAATGTTTTTTCAATAGACTTTGATGCTGTAGACTATGGAGAACCTCGCGAAAAAATGGTCTACTACATGCTTGACGGATATGACAATGAATGGCGAAGGTTGTCCGCAACCAATCAGGTCTATTTTTTCAACATACCTCCCGGCAAATACAAGTTCCTCGTTAAAGCTGCCAATACTAACAACGGCGTTTGGGTTGAGGAGAACATATCGATCACAATATCTCCACCCTGGTGGAGCACGATTTGGGCGTACGCATTGTATTCCGTCGCATTCGCGGCGACAGTATACGCGGTTCATCGTTTGCAGAAGGACCGACTTGTAAAGATCGAACGGGAAAAAGCCCACGAACGTGAACTGGTACAGGCCCGGGAAATTGAAAGAGCCTACAGCTCACTCAAAGAAACCCAGGCGCAATTGATTCAATCGGAAAAAATGGCGTCACTTGGTGAGCTGACGGCTGGCATAGCGCACGAAATACAAAACCCGTTGAACTTTGTTAATAATTTTTCAGAAGTTAATAAGGAGTTGTTGGATGAGTTGAAAACTGAAATAGAGAACGGCAATCTTGAAGGGATAAAAGCAATTGCAAACGATGTGATCAGCAACGAAGAAAAAATAAGCCACCATGGTAAGCGTGCTGATGCCATCGTGAAGGGAATGCTTCAACACTCACGAAGTAGCTCAGGCCAAAAAGAGCCAACTGATATCAACGCACTCTGCGAGGAGTACTTACGATTGGCATATCATGGTCTTCGCGCCAAGGACAAGTCATTCAATGCTTTAATGAAGACTGATTTCGACGCAACCATTAAGACAATAAATATTATTCCGCAAGATATTGGCAGAGTAATGCTCAATCTCGTCAACAATGCTTTCCATGCTGTCGCAGAGAAAAAAAGGTATCAGCGGGATAATTATGAGCCAACGGTCTCAGTAACTACAAGTAGAAGTGGTGATAAGGTCCTTATTTCTGTAAAAGACAACGGCAATGGAATTTCTCAGGCTATATTAGATAAGGTCTTTCAACCGTTCTTCACCACCAAACCGACAGGACAAGGAACAGGGCTGGGGTTGTCCATAAGTTATGATATTGTAAAAGCCCATGGCGGCGAGTTAAGTGTGAAGACCAGGGAAGGCGAGGGTTCAGAGTTTACAATTTCTTTGAGACCTTAAAAACGCTATTAAAAGATTCCTTTTTCTTTCGCCGGTATTAGTTGTGTATCCAGTGATCAAATCGGTTCCGTCAAAAATTGAGAGAACTAACCTGCATTTCACCAAAGGCGTTGGATAAATACACCATTACTACCTACGCCTGGCATCTC
>DASVBA010000270.1:0-6086 GCA_036376095.1 Chryseolinea sp. | reverse complement strand
AGACTCCAGGAGAAGACTCGGGCTGCTCACTATATATCTGGGACATGAAATACACATTGAAACGGAGGAAGTCTATCAGTTCGCACGCTGAATCGATCTCCGCCTGATAAGCGTTTTTCGATTGACCCAGCATAGTTGCCGCGTTGATCTTATACCGATAAGGCCCCGCTAGCAGATCCGCTGCTTTCAAAAAGATACTGGCGCGATGTTCCCAGCCAAGATTCGTCCACAATGGCTTCGCTCCCATTGCTGCATCGATGGCCTGCTCCACATGAGCGCTATCGCCCTCGTGAAAATATCCGAGTATATGCGCATGGTCGTGTGGCGGGGAAATAGGTTTTTTATTTCCCGATCTCACTTCGGCCCCACCTATGTACATGGGAACATCGATGACTTTTCCGCGGGCTTCTTCTACGGCTTTTTGTAACGCTGCACGCTCCTTACTTCCCGGGGCATAACTGAATACTGGTTCATTTTTAGGAATGGGAACCTCAAAGAATCCTTTAGGCATATTCAAAAATATTGAAACGTAAAATTAAAAATTACTTTATTATAAAATGACACGAAGCTGGTCAAGGCTGCGAATTTCGTAATGCAGAGATTCATTGTGCACAACTTCTCCGGTGTTAAGAAATACGGCGTCGATGGATGCATTTCTTGCTCCGCCGATGTCCGTGATCAGGTTATCACCCACCATAACGGCCTCCATATTTGTCACTCCATTCAGCTGCAATGCGCAATCAAAGATCTCACGGGAGGGCTTTTTAAATCCAGCCTTCTGGGAAGTTATTATATGATCGAAATAGGGATGCAGGCTGCCTGCTGTCAATTTCTGATGTTGTATCTCCTCGAATCCATTGGTGATCACCGCGAGACGATAATATTGTGTCAGGTAATCCAGGATATCCGTAGCATGCGGCATAAGTTTGCCTTTGCGCGGACAGATGTCCAGATAATCGCGTGACAGGTCGTCGCTGAGCTTTGACTCGTAGGCATTGAACGGTTCGAGTATTTGTTTGAATCTTTCCCGGCGAATGACATCGCTATCAATCAAACCGTTATCATACAGGTTCCAAAGATCAATGTTTACTTTTTTGAAGCGGTTAAGGAAATCTTCAAACAACGGAACACCTCTTGAACGGAGGTCGTATCCTTCATACAGCTCAAGAAGCGTCTCGGCTGAATTAGTTTCGTAATCCCACAAGGTATGATCGAGATCAAAAAAGATACACTTGTATTTCTTTCCATTCACCTTTCTTTCGCTTTTTACGTCACTCTGCATTCTTCTGATCATTTAACTTTTTGCCATTCCTGGATCTGCAGCTTGTTGACGGCTAACTCCCGGTTTGTGAACAAGGTCTGGTAGGTTTGCTGGTCAAGCTGAAGCTGCTGGTCTTTGCGAAGGAACTGGAATACCTGCGCTATGATATCTTCGACGCTGTCCTTGATCTGGTAGAACACCCAGTGATTGTAACGGCGGGAGTTGAGGATTCCGGAATTTTTGAGGTAAATAAGGTGCCGGGAAGTCTTCGCCTGAGTAAAATCCAGGATTTTTTCCAGGTCTGCGATACACATCTCACCATTCAACACAATTAGACTCAGGATTCGCAACCGGGATTCGTCTGCGCAAGCCTTAAAAATCTGCGATCCCAGCGTTAGATTGAAGTTTTTTAACCGCATCCGGCATTATTAATGTTACCGTCAAAGGTATGGAAATTAGGCTGGTAAACGCCTTATCTTTATATTTGAAACTTTAAGTGGAACGTCTGCATCTGGAGTTAAGTATGAAAAAAGTGTACGTACTGGCCATTGCGGCAATACTGGTCTGTGGGGCGCTGAATGGCGCATTTGCCCAGCAAAAGAAACGGGTCATCCAGCTTTCGGGGATTGTTCTGGAAGAAGATTCTACCTCCGGAAGACCTATTCCGGGCGTTCACGTGTACGTTCCGAAAGCCGGCCGGGGAACCACTACAAATGGCATGGGATTTTTCTCTATGCCAGTTCTTGAAAACGATGAAATCATTATTAGCGCTGTTGGTTATAACCGCCAGCATTTCACGGTTCCGGCCAACTCCAAAGAATACGAAACTATCGTCGTGACTATGGTGCAGGATACAACTTTCCTGCAGGAAGTAACGATCATGTCCTTCCCAACCGAAGAAGTTTTTAAACAGGCCGTGCTAGCCCTCAACGTTCCTATGGATAACGGTGTCGACGGACGGAATTTTCAAGAAGAGTTGATGGCATTGATGCTTAAGACCACCCCGATGGATGGTTATTCGAACCAGCGTTATTATCTCGACCAATGGGCACAGTCCGCTAACAACAGATTCCAACCCGTTACCAATCCATTCCTGAATCCTTTCAACTGGGCCAAGTTCTTCAGCCAGATGAAGAAGGATAAGAAGAAGTAGTGGTAAGTAGTAAGTTGTAAGTAGTAAGTGGTAAGTGGTTAGTGGTGGGCAACGCCCTGCCGAATTTCAGACATCTGCAAACTTTCCCTTTCTGTCGTCAAAACACCTGCTTCAATCTCATTTCCACATTAGATCTAATACAAAAGAATACTTTTACACAAAGGCAATCCTCAGCTTTTTAAGTTTGGAAATTTGGTTTTACGGACAGCACCAGGTAGAGTTCTCTTGAGCAGCCATCACACTTGAGAAAATGTCTGCCGGTGATGTCCGGCCAAATTTTGTAGTAGACCTGTCAACGGACTTGCTAGAGCTTTTCATTGTCGTTTAAATACGGGCTGTCGGCCGGCAAGCCAATAAGGTATTATTCTGCGGCACTCTGCGTGGGCGTGCCTCTGCGATTTATAATTACTCACGCAACTATAAAATGCACATCAATTATCTCGCACAAACGCGCTAACCATTCTTCTCTGCAGTTAAAAGACACTTATCCCAGACTCTTTGGATCGATGAATCTATACAAATTCTCCTTGTAATGCTCGCTGATGGGAACATGAACATTGTTGATGCTGATCTTTCCTTTACGGATGGAAATAATCTTGTCGATCGCGATGATGAACGATTTGTGAACACGGACAAATTTGTCCGCAGGAAGCTTTTCCTCGATAGTTTTCATGCCGAGACGCGTGATGATGGGTCGCGTTGCGTTCATCGTGAAGATCTTGATGTAGTCCTTTAGGCCTTCGATGTAAATAATGTCGCGAACATTTATTTTAACAAGATTGTATTCCGAATTCACAAAGAGATATTCAGTCGACGTATTGGAAGGCACAGTGTTCTTTAAAGTGAACAGCTCATGCGCTTTGTTGGCAGCCTTCAAAAACCGGTCGAACGAGACCGGCTTCAATAAATAATCAACGACATCAAGATTGAACCCCTGAAGTGCAAATTGTTCGTAGGCTGTTATGAAGATTACAAGCGGAGGTTTGACAATGCTTTGTAGAAATTGCACTCCGCTTATCCCCGGCATCTGAATATCGAGGAACATAAGGTCGACGTTCTCTTTCATCACCGCTTCATGGGCCTCGAATGCATTTTTACAACGCTTCACCAGCGTAAAAAATGGAACCTTGCGAATATTGTCCTCAAGCAGATCCAGCGCCAGTGACTCGTCATCCACAGCGATACACCTCATCATTTAAGTATCAGTTTTAGTTCCACGTTAAACCATTGATCTCTTTCATATATCTTCAGTTCATGCAAATCCTTGTAAAGCAGGTCCAACCTCCTTCTTACGTTCTGGATACCAATACCTGAGCTTGCATCCTTCGTCTCAACGCCGCCGGTACCCAATTTATTCTTCACGGAGAAATTCAGCGTAGTATCGTCCATAAAGAGCGTGATAACAATCCTGGGATCAGTGATCAGCCCGATGCCATGCTTGAATGAATTTTCCACAAACGGAATGAGCAACATCGGTTCGATGGGCAAGGCGCCGTTCTTGACCTCAGCTTTAAAGTCGACGGTAACATCGTTGCCAAACCTTAGCTTCTGCAAGTCAATATAGCTTTTAACGTATTCGATCTCTTTGTCCAGCGTCACTCTCCTTTCCCCTGTTTCATAGAGCATGTAACGCATCAAATGCGACAGCTGTATGATCACAGACTCCAGCTGATCCGATTTTTTACGCGCCAGAGATGCCAGGTTGTTCAATACATTGAACATAAAGTGTGGACTCACCTGTGAACGCAACAAAGACAATTCAGATTTTAACGTCTCATTTTCCCGTTCCTTTCTCTCGCGTTCGAACTGAACCCGGTCACTGGTAAGCTTTAACGCTGTACTCAGGCCGAATACCAGTAGAAAATTCAGTGAGGTAAAATAAAAAGGTCGGGGACGAAATGCATAAGCCGACAGGATGTAGTTGATCACTTCGCTGGCGATGGCAAAAATTACAAAGGATAGTACAACGTACACGAGGTAATGCACCCAACTTTTTTTAGTCAGTACTTTGGGGATCAGGACGTACATGTTGAGATAGAAAAATCCGATCAGAACCACATTGAAGAGAATTGAGTGCAACCTCATTGTGTTGATGTCGAAATCCGTGGGCTGTGGAATGTCCATCCCCTCTCCCGGAGGTGGTGGGCGTAATCCATCCCGGTGCATACTTCTGGGGCCGATCGGGCTCGGACCAAAAAACATAAACGGAACCGAAACAAACGTTACCCATCCGATAATGTGTAACGCGATGATCAGAAGGCGATTCACCGTTTGATTCCTTAAGTCTAATAAACCTGCCTTCATGATACCCAAAATACCAATTTAATTGCCGTTCAATATCCCTACTACCCCATCACCCCATCACCCTATCACCTTATCACCTTATCACCTTATCTCCCTATTACCTTATCTCCTTATCTCCCCAATCCTCCCCTCAATCCACATCCTCCGCTGTGGGATCAAACTGCCAAAGATCATCAAACCTGTACGAAGAACTTCTTCCTGTAGTGATATAACCCCTGTCGCCAATGGTAAACCCTACTGCTGCTTCGCGTAAAGATCCTTCAAACGATGTTTTCGACTCCCAGGTGTCAAGCGATGGATTGTACTCCCAGACCTGACTATCTAATGACGAGCGGGTGCCGAGGCAAACATAACCCTTTCCGTTGATTACAAAGTAAGAAGACAGCACTCTCGCGATGGTATACCCTTCATCTTCCTCGTCGGCATCACTATCATCATCCTGCAAATCATTCTTCTCCTTCCATACATCGGACAACGGGTCATACTCCCAAAGTTCGTGGTTCAGCACCCCGTTATTCATTCCGCCACCAACGTACGCTCTTCCATCTATTGAGAATGAAAAAGCATTTATCAGCTTGTCGCCGCTATAACTCGCCTTCTGTATCCACGCGTTTGATGTCGGATCGTACGCATAGATATCTTTCAGGTAGTTTCCGTCATAACCTGTGCCGACGTATCCGAAGTTTTCCAAAACAAACGCCGTTGCCTGAAACCTCGCAGTTCCGCTGAAGTCAGCGATTTGGGTCCACGAGTCCGTGGATGGGTCGTATTCATAAAAATCTTTCAGGTAGTTTGTTCCATCAAACCCTGTTCCGACATATCCCTTTCCATTCAGGGCAAATGCAACGGCCGCGCTCCGTGCCGCACCTGGAAAATCGGCCTTCTTATACCAGTTGTTTTTCTCCGCATCATATTGGTAAAAATCTTTAAGCCATTTATCGCCGTCATAACCGGTTCCGACATATGCTTTGCCATCGATGACAAATCCAACTGCACCGCTGCGCGCCACACCCTCATAAGAGGATTGTTTATACCATTCACCCAACAACTCCTCCGTCGACTCCACCGGATCGTTGCATCCAGCAACTATTAAAAGGATGATACTAGAACAGTTCATAAGACCTCTCTGCGTAGCTATCCTGCATTGATTTCGCTTAGTCTTCATCACAAAAAAAGTTAAAGTATTTTTCATTTCTTTTGGGTATACCATATTTTGAGTTTAATCCTGTAAGCCGATCCGCTGCCTGCATTCAGGTAGGCTCGTTCCACTCCTTTGTTTATTTCGTCGGAAAGTGGCATGATGAGCAAGCCTCTTTGCAGGTTGCCCTCCGTGCTCAGCAGGCTCTGCATGTATTGTGTTATTGTGAA
>DASVBA010000268.1:0-4732 GCA_036376095.1 Chryseolinea sp. | reverse complement strand
TCCTTCGGAAGAAATAAATTCGGTATACATAAGATCGGCTCCGCCCTCCTTACAAACAGCACGGAACGGCGGGTCGCTAACGTCTTCCATTGGCGCCAGCAGCAGGGGAAAATCCCCCAGTTCGATTTGACCTATTTTCACCATATTTGGCGCAAAGATAATCAGTAATTCCGCAATGGTCATGCCGCTTAACTTAGTTTCTGACAGATCGCCATTTCGAACGTTGCTCATGATAACATTAGTGATCATGATCGGATTAGTTGTGGGACCATTATTGGGCGGCACAATTGCCTCTGGTTTTTATAACGGAGACTTTATCAGAGATCTTCAAAATTTTGATTTGAAGTCTGACGCTTTTGATGCCATCCTGATCCTGCAAGGAACGGGCACTCTCGTGAGCCTCATCTTGTTTCCGATTATCTACATTACCCAGATCGAACACAAGAGTCTGCGACCCTTTTTTCCTGCTCAATCCAACCTCGCATCGATACTTTTGGTCGTCGCATTATTAGGAGTCGTGTTTCCTATTGCGTTGTCGCCTATCATGGTATGGAATATGAACTTCAAATTCCCTGAATCGCTGCAATGGTTTGAAGAATGGGCGATAGAAAAGGAAGAGCTGGGTGCCAAGCTTACCGAACAGATGACAAACTTCACTTCATTGAACCATATGCTGGCGGGCGTATTCGTGATTGGTTTGCTGCCGGCAATAGGAGAAGAGCTGGTATTCAGAGGGCTTCTTCAGCGAGAGATTTGGCGGGCAAGTCTGAAGATCCACCTTGCAATTTGGCTGTCGGCAGCCATCTTCAGCACCATTCATTTTCAATTTTTTGGATTTATTCCCCGGCTGATCCTCGGCGCGCTCTTTGGATATCTCTATTATTGGTCTGGCAACTTATTGATCCCCATATTTTCTCATTTTGTCAACAACGCTTTTATCGTAGTCATGGTCTACCTGAACCAAACAAAAGTCACGACAATAGACATAGAAAGCGGTGAAGCCCCGCCAGCTCAATTCGTTATTGCTTGTGCAATCCTGTCGGTCGGCCTGATCTACTATATATGGAATCACTACACTAAAGTTGATCCGCCCGTAGAAAGACTTGACAATTCTTACCGGGGCAATGGTCCGTTAGCCTGAGAGTTCTAATTTGCAGCATTAATTTCTTATCAACGAGTGTGACTTCACCTATAACAAAGTACAATAACCTTACCCAACGCATCATAACTGGTCTGTTGGGATCCGCGGGAATCATCACCGGCGTCTGCATCAATGAATGGACCTATTGCCTGATATTTTTCATTATTTGCTTATTCGCTCTACTCGAGTTTTATAAGTTGGCTGGTCTTGACGGAGTACTGCCTCAAAAAACATTCGGCACTATTTGCGGCGTGTCAATATACCTGCTGTCATTCTTTATCGAAAAAGGAATTATTTCTTATCGCTACTACTTCCTCATCTTCCCCATTGTTTCTTGCGTCTACATGATCAAGCTTTACAAGAAGTTCGAACGCAAACCGTTTACCAACATCGCATTCACATTTCTTGGGATCTTTTATGTCGCAGTTCCATTCGCACTACTTAATATCGCCGCATTCGAAGGCAACACCTACAACTATGAAATTATTTTTGGTTGTTTGTTCATTCTTTGGGCCAGTGACACGGGTGCTTACTTTGCTGGAACATTTTTTGGAAAAAGAAAATTGTTTGAACGCATCTCACCCAAAAAATCATGGGAAGGATTTTTTGGGGGTGCGCTGCTCGCGTTGATCTTTGCATATGGTCTTTCCCAATTTTTTCATTCGATCAACTTAGTGCAGTGGATAATTATCGGCGTGATCATTATCATCGGAGGGACGTTTGGCGACCTCATAGAGTCTCTGCTCAAAAGGAGCATAGAGATCAAAGATTCTGGTACCAGCATCCCGGGTCACGGTGGCTTTCTGGATCGTTTTGATGGTCTGCTAATATCCGCTCCCTTTATCGTCGCCTACCTTGAGATCTTTTAACGGATAGCGAGCTACTGGTCGTCGTTAGTCCTCTCCATTCAGGGAATAGTAAAAGGTTTTGAGGGGATTTTATTGTATTATTTCTCCTCAAAATCCTGCGATGCATATGGGTCAAGTACTGTGGCTAAACAACACTCCTTTTCAAAAGAACAGGTTTTTTCTTTTTATCGCTTTTTCCATTGTACTTACCATTTTCGCGGTCTACCAGCTGAGTGTTCTCGCCGAAGGTTGGTACGCGCTGCACGAGAAAGCTCCGTTAACGATCTTTCTGGAACTGTTCCCGGTCCTGCTTATACTCTTCATTTTGTTCGTTACCAGGAAACAATTTCATGAACAAACATTGGCAGATCACCGCGCGGACAAGGTCCAGCTCATCGATAGCGTCTCGGCAATTATTGGAAAGATAAAGTCCGGGCAATACGACAAAGAAAAGGATATTACGGGTGAAGAAGTGATAGATACAGCTCTACGCGAAATCTATGAAAAGTTCAAAAGCGATGCTGAACTGGAAAGACATAGAAGCTGGGTGAACGAGGGACTTGCCATGTTACGTGAGGTGATGGGATCACATTCTGAGATCAAAAGCATGAGTGAGGAAGTTGTTTCCCGATTGATCAAACATGTGAAAGCTAATCAGGGAGGAGTCTTCATTTTGAATGATGAACAGGAACTTGAGCTGCTTGCTTGTTACGCTTTCGAGCGAAAAAAATACCTAAACAAAGTAATTAAACCAGGCGAAGGTCTTGTGGGTCAGTGTTATCTTGAGCGCCATCCGCTATATCTCACCAAAGTCCCTACGGATTACATCAGCATAACTTCTGGACTAGGGAAGGCAAATCCTGGCTGTATTCTGATCGTTCCGCTGAACCTCAAAGATTCAACTATAGGAGTGTTGGAGATTGCAAGTTTCAGCCCATTCATGAAATACGAGCTTGAGTTCATTGAAAAGGTAGCTGAAGCGTTTGCCCAAAGCATATCCACGATCCGTGTGAGCGAGGAAACCAAAAGGCTACTTGAAAAATCCTTAAGCCGAGAGCAGGAGATGAAAGATCAGGAAGAGCGCATGAAGCAGAACGTTGAGGAACTTTATGTTACTCAGGAAGACATGAGGAAGGTGAACCTGGAAATGGAAGAACTATTTAAGGCGATTAACACGCTTACTGCTACCGTTGAACTTAACCGGCAAGGAGAAATAACAAAATTGAACGATCGTTTCCTTCATACATTGAATTTCACGGCCCAGGACCTTTATGGAAAGCCGTTCAGCTCATTAATGGAAAAAGGATCAGACGGCACAGAACTTTTGGGCCTTTTGTGGGAAAAAGTAATGGATGGGCAGGCTGAAGAACAGGTGTTTACTTTTGTCGATGCAAGCAAAAATCTTTGCTGGTTAAGAACAGGTTTTTACCCATTGCAAGGAGTGAATGGTATCGACCGGATTCTTGTCTTCCTGACGAACATCACTGCCATTAAGACGAAGGAACTTCAGGCTGATAAGGCAAACAAAGAAATGGAGGCCACGAGAAAAATGCTTATTCGGATCCTCAACGAGATACCCTTGAAAGTTTTTCTTAAACAATACAATGGAAAGTTCTTTGTGGTTAATGACACGGTTTCCAGGTTCCACGGTTTTGATTCACCTGAAGGATTGATCGGCAAATCAGACTTCGATTTTTATGATCATAAGGATGCATCTGACTGGCTGGAGGCCGAGCATAAGATTATAGCTTCTGGAAGAACTGAGTACATCCATCAGGACGGGGGCCAGACGCTAAAGACGATAAAGATGCCTTTTTATATCGACCCTCTAGATGAAACAGGGATCCTTGGCCTGCAAGCTGATATAACAGAACTGGAAAATCTTCGCAAGCAAATAAAATAGTTTCATCCGCCCGGGCTGGTTTCAAAATTTCCTTCGATCAAATAGAAAAGAAACAAAACATTATTAAGGGAGAAGATCAACTGTCAGATGTTTATAGCGTGAGAAGAGACCATGTTCCTTTTTCAATCAAAAATCAATTCATCCAGGAAATTAATCTAACTTTGCAACCGTTTTCGGCCAGTAATTCTTAATGACCCAATTTTTTAAGAGATAATAAAAAGGTCATCGGGGATTACTTCCTAACTTCTGCATAATTAAAATTCTAACATAACGTATGGCATATCTTGAACCTGCTCCACTAAAAGACAAGGAGAATCCATTTGAAGCAATGATGACCAGGTTTCACAAGGCATCTCAGATTCTTGGGCTGGAGGAAGAAATTTACAATGTATTGAAGAATCCAGCGCGGCAGGTGATTGTTTCCCTTCCCGTCACAATGGATGATGGACTTATTAGAGTGTTCGAGGGGTACCGGGTCATTCATTCAACGATATTGGGTCCGTCCAAAGGAGGTATCAGGTTCGATCCTCACGTGAACCTTGATGAAGTAAAAGCGCTTGCGGCGTGGATGACATGGAAATGCGCTGTGGTTGATATTCCTTACGGGGGTGCAAAAGGCGGCGTGTGCTGCAATCCCCGGGAAATGTCTACAGGTGAGATTGAACGTTTGATGAGGGCATATACACAGGCAATGGCTGATGTTTTTGGACCTGATCAGGACATTCCCGCACCTGACATGGGAACGGGTCCGCGAGAAATGGCGTGGTTGATGGACCAGTACTCAAGAAACAAGGGGATGACAACGCATGCGGTAGTTACCGGTAAGCCTTTGGTTATGGG
>DASVBA010000245.1:0-4700 GCA_036376095.1 Chryseolinea sp. | reverse complement strand
GTTCCGGGTTACTACGCTCCATCCCGAAAATCCTCCGAGAACTGATTCAGGTCATGTCGACTTTAAAGAAGACTTTTTTGGGCGAGAGACAAACCTGACCGTGTCCGGCCAGCTGGAAGGCGAAACCTATGCGCTATCGTTGGGAGAGATCTACACCTTCGGCCCCACTTTCCGGGCCGAGAATTCCAATACGACAAGGCACCTGGCAGAGTTCTGGATGATAGAACCGGAAATGGCTTTTTACGACATTAATGACAACATGCAGCTTGCCCAGGATTTTCTTCAGTTCCTTGTGCGCTATGCTTTGGATAACTGCGCGGAGGATCTGGAATTCCTAAACAAGAGGGCAATTGATGAGGACAATTCAAAGCCTCAGGATCAGCGTAACGAACTTAATTTATTCGAAAGGTTAAAATTTGTAGCTGAAAACGGTTTTCAACGGCTGTCCTACACGGAGGCGATTGATATTCTGAAAAATTCAAACCCTAATAAGAAAAAGAAATTTCAGTTCCTGATCGATACATGGGGCGTTGACATTCAATCGGAACATGAGCGGTATCTGGTTGAAAAGCATTTTAAGAAGCCCGTTATCCTTTACAATTACCCAGCTGCCATCAAGTCATTTTATATGCGTCAAAACGACGACGGCAAAACCGTAGCAGCAATGGATGTTTTATTTCCCGGAATCGGTGAGATTATCGGAGGTTCACAGCGTGAAGAACGTTACGATCGTATCATCAAGCGGGTCAATGAACTCAAGCTGCCGGAAAAAGATCTGTGGTGGTATCTTGAATTGCGCAAATTCGGGTCAGCACCACATAGCGGATTTGGACTTGGCTTTGAACGATTGATGCAGTTCGTAACGGGAATGACAAATATCCGTGACGTAATTCCATTCCCGCGTTATCCCGGAAGCGCGGAGTTTTAATCGGGTTGATGGATTGACCGATGTGGTCGTCAAGTCAGCACACACTTGGTTTATCGTTGTCTGAACGCCAGCAATGGTACTTTGCTATGGAACGCCATTTTACGCGTCATGCTTCGATCGAATAATTTCTCGTAAAAGCTGCGATCGTGTGCGAACATGGTGAGCAGATCTGCCTTTACCACCTCAACATAGTGATCGATCGCTTCATCCACTTTCTTGTTCACCATCACCCGGACGATAATATTTTTGAAACCTGTTTTTTGCACCACGCTATCAATCTTCTTTTCAAGAAGCGAGACAGTTTTTAATGATTGCGCGACATGAATGAGGTGAACCGTCGAATCAAATTTTTCCAGGTATGGAATAAGTGTTTTTAGTTCCTTTTCCAGATGTGTTAGATCGCTTGCATACACCACGTTTCTGAAGTTCTTAAAGGAACCCAGCTCCGGCACTGCCAAAACAGGCACATGGCTTATCTCGATAACGGAAGCCGTATTGCTTCCCAATACATACTTCTTCAGACCGCTTGCTCCACGTGTACCCATAACGATGAGGCCAGTCCGCAGACGCTTTGCCTCCCTCTTGACCGTATCATTAAAGGAGGCACCTTTAACAATCTTGATTTTGATGGGAAGGTTGGTCTTCGCTGTCTTCGATATATCCTTTACCATTGCATCCAGATCTTCCTTCGCAATATCTAACAATTCCTGTTCTAATGACTTAAGACGCAACCGCATGGTAGCGCGCGTGGGTTGTATGATGTTGATAACGTGTAAGAGCGTGACGTTGCCGTCCATTTTGTTTGCGATCTTAATAGCATACTGAACTGCAATTTTGGAAAGCTCCGACAGATCCGTCGGCACGAGAATGTTAACCATGTTTCTACAAATTGTTTTTGAAATATAGCTCTAAATTAAGGTTCTTTGGCTGCCCAACAACTATTTTCAAGGGGAAATGAAACGCACATTCGCGAGTGATAACTATGCCGGTGTTCATCCAGAGGTGATGCAGGCTTTGCTTGACGCCAATCACGGTCACGATGGTTCTTACGGAGCCGACGAACACACCGCGAAAGCAATTGAAAAATTCAAAGAACACTTCGGCGACGATGTCCAGGTTTTTTTTGCCTATAACGGCACTGGCGCAAATGTGCTTGGATTAAGTGCATTGACACGGTCTTACAATTCAATAATCTGTTCTGACCTCGCGCACATTCACGTCGATGAATCAACGGCTCCCGAAAAATTTTTAGGATGCAAGCTGATAACCATAAAAACCAGGGATGGTAAGATCTATCCATCGGATATAGAAGAGAAGATCCAACGCGTCGACGACCAACACCACCCGCAGGCCAAAGTGATATCGATCTCCCAATCGACAGAGTATGGAACCGTTTATACGCGCAAGGAAATAGAGGCCATATCAGCAGTTGCAAAGAAGCACAGCCTGTATCTGCACATGGACGGCTCCCGGATCTCGAATGCCTGTGTTAGTCTTGGGGAATCATTTCGAAGCTTTACGCGCGACGCTGGCGTTGACGTTTTGTCTTTTGGCGGAACAAAAAATGGAATGATGTTCGGTGAAGCCATTATTTTCTTTACTACTGCACCGGCTGCGGATTTTAAGTTTATCCGAAAGCAAGGTATGCAGCTTCACTCCAAAATGCGTTTCATTGGATCACAGTTCAACGCATTGCTAAGCAACGATCTGTGGCGAAGGAATGCGGAACACTCGAATAAGATGGCCAGAAATCTGGCGGAAGAACTGAAGAAATGTCCGAAGGTTGAAATCACACAGGCCGTAGACGCCAATGGAGTATTTGCAATATTTCCCGCTGAGATCATCCCAGAGCTTCAAAAGGAACACTTCTTTTATATGTGGACAGAGAAGATCTTTGAAGCACGGCTGATGTGTGCTTTTGATACTTCCGAAGATGAAATTAGAAACTTTGGAAAACGGCTGCGCGATCTGCTCGGCCAAAATGATATTTAGCGTTTCAGGAATTTATAAGTGCCCCTGAAATTGGATTGTTCGTCTTTAAGGGCAATCAGGTAATAACCGGCATCGAAATCTTTTACACGTATGCGCAACTCATGTTCATCGATGCGCTCAGTCTCAATATTGATCTCGTTGCCGATAATGTTGTGCATGGATACTTTAACGTTTTCAATATTCACGTGCTCCAGCTTCACATGTACATATTCTACGGCAGGGTTGGGATAGATATGAACCGATTTTGAAATGTCGTTGCGTTCAGGCTGCTCTGCATCATAGCTAACCTGGGCCCGGACTGCAAAAGAGCCGGCAACCAAAGCGCAGAAAAGTATGATTTTGTAAAAATTTCCCATTCCTGAATTTAACCTCTACTAATATACGACAAGTTTCGCACCAAAGTTTTTGCCAATTTATGTTTTGGCGATCTTTGTCACCCTTAGATGGCAGAAACTGCCAAAAGGTTTAATGTACCGGGAGAAATTTTTCTCCCCAAGTTACTGCCGGTTAACACGCAAAAAGGCCGATGGCAGGGAATTTACCAGATCGGAAGCGATCAGGCTATGCATTCCATATTCGGGAACCGCCAGATCGCCGGCAAGCCCATGAATGTATACCCCCAGCTGGGCGGCCCGAAAACAGTCGTAGCCTTGGGCTAACAAGCCAGTAAGAATACCTGTCAATACGTCTCCGCTGCCACCCTTGGCCATGCCGGGATTTCCTGTTGAATTGAAGCAGACCTGGCCTTCGGGAGACGCAACGGCAGAATTCGCACCCTTAAGAACCACTATCGATTTAAGCTCCATGGCCAGTTTCTTCTGCTTGTCCATCCGGTCAAAGTCATTTTGCCAGCTTCCCACCATTCTTTCAAACTCTTTGGGATGCGGTGTTAAAATGCTGCCGGGCGGGACTAAACGGAAGAAATCTCTATTGTCACCAAGGATGTTCAGACCATCGGCGTCGATCACCATGGGCTTCCCGAAATTTTTCAAGATTTCGCCAAAGGCTTTAACGGTTTCTTTCGACGTTCCTATTCCCGGGCCGATACCAATTGTTGAAAAGTTTTTAAGGTCTGTCCAGCCGGTCAAGAATTCCTCATGTTGGTCCACAAATGCCATCGCCTCAGGCACTGCGGTCTGAATGATCTGATAACCGCATTTAGGCACATGCACCGATAACAACCCAAGGCCTGAGCGCAGCGCCGCGCGTGCGGCAAGGACCGCTGCACCCATTTTTCCCCTGCTTCCTGCAACCAGAAGGGCGTGTCCGTAGACTCCCTTGTGGTCAAACTTCGACCTTTTCTTCAAAATCCTGCGAGGGTCTTTTGGCGTGAGGTAGTAATGGTCGGTCTCTGCTTCCTTTATGAAATCTTTGTTCAATCCGATATCAACAATTGCCCATTCTCCAACCACGGAAAAATTTTCAGGGAACAGAAATGCGAGCTTTGGAAGCTGAAAAGAGACCGTAAAGTCCGCCCTGACAACAGGGCCAACGGAAGGACTATCTGCCATCAGGCCAGAAGGAATGTCCACAGCCACGCGTATTGCATCAGCTTTGTTGACGCATTCTATAACGCGCGCGTAAATTCCGGAAACAGGACGTGTGAGTCCGGAGCCAAAAATGGCATCAATGAGTACGGCCCTTCCCGAGAAAAAGCTCTCATCCGCCTCATCGGCTATCTCAAGGATGTCGATCCCGGTTTTTCTGGCCCGATCGAGATTGAGGGTGAAATCAATTGACTCAGAAACCGGTCCTTTCACCACCCATACCTTCACAGCGT
>DASVBA010000242.1:0-2324 GCA_036376095.1 Chryseolinea sp. | reverse complement strand
CCCTTCTTCATTTTTTTTCCAGATCTGCACTGCCTGATTGACAACCTTAATCTCTTTACCTGCCTCATCCGCTCGAACGAGCTCATTCTTGGCAAACAGATAGGCCATTTGCCCGTCAGGGGAGATCTGAATGTCCGTTGGTCGCTCATCCCAGGTCATTTTGAAGCCCGGTATCTTCTGCATAAACTTCATGAGCTGCTTTATCTGATCTTTTCCCTTCATCGTCGGCTGGCCCTGTGCCATTAACATTGCATCATCTGCCCAGTAGAAGGACGCCGAATCGAGATTCCCGCTTTTTACTTTTTCAGGCCAATCCATCCAGGTTTTTAGGATCAATTCTTCCTCCGCTTCCAGATCGACGCCGCCATTTGAATGGTTGGATTTGTTTCCGCAGCCACAAAGTGATAGCAGAAGTAAAAAGGACAGGAATTGCTTCATGGTCTGGTTAAAATGGTTAGGCTATGGGCTTATATACCGATTTGCTGGTGTTGGTGACGGATTTGCGAACTAATATGTAAAAAATTTTGCCAAGTACAAGGCTGTCGTTACTCACAAACGGAATATTGATTTAGTTTAAAAGAATACCACTTTCCCGAATCATAGGCTGGCGCTTACGGTACGTTAGACTTCGCCACACCCATTCCAGAGGACCAAAATGAAAGTACTGTAGCCAAATCGTACTGTAAATGATCTGAAAAGCGAATACTAGTAGTGCAAACACTGTCCATGCGATGGGTCCGAGGGTTCCCATTAATCCGAAGCCAATCCCATAAAAAGTGACAATGCCCAACAGCGAATGAAGTATGTAATTCGTTAGTGCCATTTTACCAACTGGTGTAAGGAGCATAATTATTTGATTGCCAATGGTGGTTCGGAAGAGTAGCGCCAGTAGACTCACATAAGCCAATGCAAGCGGTGCAACGCCTAAAGCATAAGCAATGGTTTGATAAAACCCTTCCATCGTTAATCGCTCATAGTTTGACGGAGTCTCCATGAATTTGGCCATAAGATAATTTGCAGGCAGACCTATTAATAGACCAATCGCTGCGAGGATCCACAACGTCCATCGTCCGGCCAAGAGCATTTTAAAGTATCCACTCGTTCCCAAAGCATAACCAATCAGAAACATCCCCAGCACTTTAAAGAATCGGCTTTGAAAGATGAGGTCACCGAACCGATAGAAGGCACCGTCGAAATTATAGACCAATAATTCGCGCATAGAACCTCTTCGCAGGAGGTTTGCGAAATCCTCTGCCGTCGAGATGCCCAGCAATTTACTGTCAAGGTGCTGACAAACGGAGTGAAAAAAGTCCGCCGGCTTATTGAGTATCGGGGCCTGGATTCTAAACCAATAACTTACGATGGGCACCAGCAGAGAGACAACTCCTATTAATACCAGTTTGCCGGGTTGGATCCTTATGAACAAAAGCAGCACAAAACCAACCAATGCGTACAGGGTTATGATATCGCCATTCCAGATAACAGCAAGGTGAATAAGTCCGATCAAGAACATGAACACAAGCCTGCGTATAATGACCGGATGAACCCTTAACTTGCCTGTGTCCGGTTGGGTTCTCTTGATTTGCAGGGCCAGACCCCATCCAAAAAGCAAACTAAATATCGAATAGAATTTTCCCTCAAGAAACAGGTGCTGGAGAAAAAGCATTTCTTTGTCGAGGCTACCAAAATGCCAGCCGACACTTACGTTGTCAGGGTTATAAAGGGACAGGCCTGATAAGTTTACAATAAATATCCCCAGGATCGCAAATCCTCTGAGGGCATCCATGAATTGTTCACGTTCGCTGAGGTTTACGGCTACAGGTCGCTCAGTCATAACGTTCACAGCTTCGAGCCCTGGATGATGACTGACGACTTTATCGACTGTTCCTTTAAATGTAAAAATTTCTTTCTCTCATCATCCCTTTTGAAATTTTCAAAGTCCTGTTCCGAGTCAAACTCCACCAAGTGAATTTCATACGGCTTGTCCCGCTGGTGCTCTATGAATGCAGTGTCGTGTGGACGTACCCGGAATAACATACGGCCGTTGTATTTTGAAATTAACGGAATCGCAACGCTTTCGAATTGATCGAATATTTTCTCCTGGCCCGGAACGATGTAAATAAGCTGAGTTACATAAATCATTTGTGCTTTGTGTTTTTTGAAGAAGTTTATCAACAAGTCATGGCCGTTCGCCCACAAGTTGCTCGTTCTCCTCGATCAGGTTTTTGATCTTTTCCACCCCGATTTTAATACCGTTGAAAAAATCACCTTTTTTGAATCGCGGACCCATGTCCTCTCTATTGATTCTGGCAGCAATTTCGTCT
>DASVBA010000232.1:0-6587 GCA_036376095.1 Chryseolinea sp. | reverse complement strand
ACCTTGAAAAAGGCTCACGCTTCGTGATCTCTTTTACGATTTAGCATTTACGCAACAACGACCTTGGCATTTTCCGGGTCCCACTGTACGATCTTCTTTTCAAACACGCTCTTATTGCAGGCAAGTGCAGGCCCGGCCGCACGCATTCCAAACAAAGCATCTTCTTTGATCGGTGTTTTTTCACGAATGCCTTTGTAAAAATTCATGTGATGATCGAAGTTAGCGTCGTAGTTCTCCGGCGCTTTATAGGTTGTCCCTGGATTTATCATCTCTGCCTCAGGGGCAGGGAAATGGCTCTTGTACCATTTTTCATATTCCTTTTGCTGAGCACTGCTGAAGGTATCGAAGGAATCCCATCCGCCAAATCCAGGAGCTTTAGACATCTTATTGATTTCCACCTTGATTTCACTCCAGCCTGCGGTAATCACACCTTCAGTCCCGATCAACTTGAGTCTTTCGCCTCCTCCGCCACCGTCTTCAAAATTCACGCGTAGTTGTACCGTAAAAGCGGGATGCTTATCCGTGGCGGGATAATCACATAATCCAGTAATAATATCCGGCACATCACGACCATCTTTCCAATAACGTAGCCCACCCGTTGCATAGATCCGGTTTGGACCTTTGGAACTGGTGATTGTATGCAATCCCGAAAACAAATGAACGAACAGATCACCCGCGATACCTGTGCCATAGTCCTGGTAGTTACGCCACCTGAAAAAACGAATGGGATCGTAGGCCACTTTGGGTGCATCACCAATAAATCTTTCCCAGTCAACGGTGCCAGCATTGGCATCGGTGGGGATGGAATATTGCCACGCACCCATTGGGCTTTGGCGGTCATTCCATGTTTCGACCAGCACAAGGTCCCCGATCACGCCTGATTCAAAAATTTGCCGGGCCTTTTCCGTTACGATTGAACTTACGCGCTGGCTTCCGATCTGCATTACCTTGCCGGTCTTCTTCTGGACGGCTATCACTTCTGCTCCTTCCTCCAGTTTGTGGACCATTGGCTTTTCACAATACACATGTTTGCCTTTGTTCATGGCATCTATGGAGATTCGGTCGTGCCAATGATCGGAAGTAGCGATAATTACGGCGTCTACATCCTTGCGATCCAGTATTTCACGGTAGTCCTTTGTGGTGAATATTTCTTTTCCGTAAAGTTCTTTAGTGCGTTCAAGTCGTCCAGTGTACAGGTCACAGGCTGCGATCAGCTTGACCCCGGGGATTTGCACTGACGTTCCCAAATTATTGAACCCCATGATTCCCATGCCGATCACTGCAATGTTCACCTGGTCATTCGCCGAAAATTTCTTTTCATGATTGAAAGTCTCCAGGGTGTGTACATTGTCATCGGGACGTGCAATTAGGCCGGAAGGTACACCGGTAATAATCGCTCCTGTGATCGCCTTTTTAAGAAACGATCTTCGCGTACTTTGCGAAAGCTTTGACATAGGACATTTGTGTTGATTAGATCGCCGAAGTTACGATATTGCGATTGAAAACAAGCCCTGAGTTGTTGGAGTTGGATAGACGGTAATAGACTTATTTAAAAAACATGAACCTCAATTTCTTTAAGAGCAAGAACGTAGCTATTGACCTTGGGAATACTAACACGGTGGTGAGTGACAACGACAGGGTTCTCCTTTCGCAGGCTTCTTACATCGTATTTGATTCGGCAAGTCATGCAGTGAAAGCGGTCGGAGACAAAGCGTATAACATGTTTGAGAAAAATCATGATGAACTTCGCCCGATCAAGCCACTTCGTGGTGGCGTAATTGCTGACTATGAATCAGCTAGTAAAATGATCCGGGAAATGCTGTTGGAGGCATATTCCACCAAATCATTCTTCAGCGGTTATAACAATATCATTTCAGGCATACCCTATTCTACAACAGAAGTGGAGCGACGCGCCTTACGAGATGCGCTAGGACAGTTTAATTCGCGAAAAACTTACATGGTATACGAGCCGCTTGCGGCTGCTTTAGGGATCGGGCTAAACATTAGTGAACCCGATGGAAAGATGTTGATCGACATCGGAGGGGGTATCACGGAGATCGTAGTTATCTCGCTTTCCGGCATTGCCGCTTTCCAGTCGCTGAAAGTCGCAGGCGATACTTTTGATGAAGCCATCCAGGATTATTTCCGTCGGCATTACAATATGGCGATCGGTCTGAAGACCGCCGAACAGGTAAAAGTCAGGGTAGGGTCAGTTCTGGAGAGCATTAACAATGCGCCGGAGCCCATGAGTGTAAGAGGCAAGGATCTTATCGAAGGTATTCCTGTTACAAGAATTATTGATCATTGCGAAGTATCAAGAATCCTTGAGAAGTCCGTCGGTGCTATCGAGCATGCCATCATACAAACACTTGAAACCTGTCCACCTGAACTTGCTGCAGACATCTATCAAAACGGAATTCACATCACGGGCGGCAATTCGATGCTACGAGGATTGAAGGAACGTTTCGAAGCGCGTATCGAATTGCCTGTTCACATCGATGTTCAACCTTTACTTTCTGTCAGCAGAGGGATTGCGTGTACGTTGAACGATACCAAAAAATATAGCAGTATACTTCTCGAATAAATCGAGCCGTTCCATTACCTCCGGGGTCTGCGGTAATAAGCCTTGCGCTTTACGTTGTACAGCTTGTTGTAGTTGGTGAACATCATCTTAGGTATGTAATACTGCAACGTGATGTTCGCTATAAAATAACCGTCGTTCTCATCCGGATTGCCCCTCTTTCCAACCTCGGAAGGTCTGCTGGGTTGTGTATCTATTTCCACACGCCGGTCCGATAATGCCCGAGCAAGAGGAGTCTGGACCTTCAGCTGGGTAACATCAACATAACGGGTGCTGCTGGCGTCATCCAGATAATCCGTAAATGTAAATCGATAGCCTCCTTCAATCAGGATGTTAAAAAACGGGTCCAGTTTTATTCTGGCTCCGATGCCCGCTGGAATTACGGGTTGAATACGACTATAACTTTTGTTTTCTGTTTTCAGAGGTTGAAGCGCATGCCATTCGCCCTGGTATTTGGCCTTTGGATTAAAGTACAATACACCGATCCCTGCAAAGGCATGAAAATTCAATGCCGAACGCTGATAAAAACGCAAGCCCATAGGCGTCAAATTAATGGCACCTAATGCGCTAAGTTCCAGGCAATTGGCTCTAAAAGAAAGGTTTCGCTCCACACGGTCGTCATCGGCGTCGGCGTCATTTCCAGACAACTGAAACCATGTAAGTTCGGCTCGTGCGCTTATGCGATTTGTAAGATAGTATTCAGCGCCTATTGCAATGTTTGGCCTCAGAGTTCCAAACTCACCCGGATTAACCATTTCACCATAGTAGTTTGCCGTACCCGATCCAAGGCTAACAAGGAAATTCCGGTCCCGACGCAATGCGTAAAAGCTCTGAGAAGAACCTGCCAATGGCAGTCCCAGAAACCCTACTACGACAAAAACAATAATCCTATTCATGAGCCTAACCTAGCACTATGCTTCGATAAATATAAAGAAATTACACTAACCCTGAAACGTAAATCATGCCAAAACCTCCTTAACCTTCTGTGCTGCGTCCTTTAAGACGATGGCCGAATAGACTTTAAGGCCGGACTGTTCAATAATTTTTGCACCCTCTTCAGCATTTGTTCCCTGCAGACGAACGATGATCGGCACATGTATGTCGCCAATCTTCTTGTAAGCTTCGACAACTCCATTCGCAACGCGGTCACAACGCACGATGCCACCAAAGATATTAATGAGGATAGCTTTGACGTTGGGATCCTTCAAAATGATCCTGAAGCCAGCCTCTACGGTCTCGGCATTTGCTCCACCACCCACATCGAGGAAGTTCGCAGGCTCACCACCTGATAGTTTTATAATATCCATTGTGGCCATGGCGAGACCAGCTCCATTTACCATACACCCTACGTTGCCATCCAGCTTCACGTAGTTCAACCCTGCTTTACCCGCTTCAACTTCCAACGGATCTTCTTCGGTGATATCCCGGAGCTCGGCCAGATCTTTGTGGCGGAAGAGCGCATTATCATCGAGGTTCACCTTAGCGTCGACAGCCAGTATCCTGTTATCAGAGGTCTTCAAAAGGGGGTTGATCTCAAACATTGAAGCGTCAAGACCCAAATAGGCGTTGTATAACGAGTGGATGAACTTGACGCCCTCCTTGAATGCATTTCCTTCCCAACCCAGTGCAAAGGCAAGCTTTCGTGCTTGGAAAGGCTGCAGCCCCACCGTAGGATCGATCCATTCCTTGATGATCTTTTCAGGATGAGTCTCCGCCACCTCCTCAATGTTCATTCCGCCCTCGGTCGATGCCATAATAACCGGGCATGCCTTCGAACGGTCTAATAGGATACTCATATAATATTCTTTAGGTTCGTTTTCCCCGGGATAGTACACGTCCTCGGCGATCAAAACCTTATTCACTTTCTTTCCTTCGGGTCCGGTCTGGATAGTGACCAGCGTTCCACCGAGAATTGCCTTCACTTTGTCTGGCACCTCCGTTATATTCTTAGCGAGTACCACCCCGTTGGATCCGGTTTCTTTGATCTTTCCTTTTCCCCGTCCCCCGGCATGGATTTGTGATTTTATAACGAACCATTTTGTTCCGGTCTCTGCGCTTAATTCTTTAGCAGCCTGAATAGCAGCGTCAGGAGTATCGGCAACAATACCGCGCTGGACCGTGACACCATATTTCTTAAGGATTTCCTTGCCTTGGTATTCGTGGATGTTCATGAATTTTTTGTTTGGGGCGAAACTAGTTTATTTACAGCTTTATTTCAAGAAAACGACTAACTGAGTCCATGCTGCGCGCCTCTAATTTAATGAAGTCATACGGCGAACTGGCTGTATTAAAAGGTATTGATCTGGAGATTAACAAGAGCGAAGTTGTCGCCATCGTTGGTGCATCTGGCGCAGGGAAAAGCACTCTTTTACATATACTCGGTACGCTTGATACACCTGACAAAGGAAAAGTATTCATACAAGATAAAGACGTGTTCAGCCAGTCCTCAAAGAATCTTGCGGCATTCAGGAATAAGTCCATTGGATTTGTCTTCCAGTTTCACAACCTTCTTCCTGAGTTTACGGCTCTCGAAAATGTAATGATACCCGGATTGATTGGACATGGTGAGGAAAAACAGGTGAGGGAACGGGCAACAAGCCTCTTGTCGATGCTAGGATTGGATGAAAGAAAAGATCATAAGCCTTCAGAGTTGTCTGGCGGCGAGCAGCAACGCGTGGCTGTTGCCAGAGCGATGATCAATTCTCCAGATCTGATATTGGCGGATGAACCAAGCGGAAATCTCGACTCTAAAAATGCAATCGACCTTCATAATTTGTTCTTTAAGCTGCGAAAAGACGTAGGCCAAACGTTTGTAATTGTAACACATAATGAAGAGCTGGCGAGGATGTCAGACCGAAAGATCGAGCTTAAAGATGGGCGTATTAAGGGTCAATAAATAAAAAAGGAAGAAGACCCGCACAGCCAATTTCACAGATCCGTGGCCTTCTTCCTGCTCCCCTCAATCTAAGTTTAAACCCTAAAACTTAAATGACATCACAAAGGTATGGGGGGACGCAGGAATGCACCTGGCGTATTACGTCATTACGGTAGTTGTGTAAGAATAGACTGGTAAGACGTAAAATAAAAAAGTGAGCCTGCCATTTTTCGTCATTCCCGACAAAAAACTTACGTGTAGAGTGGAGGATCAACACAATTTTTTTTCTTCAGGAATAATTTTGACGCGTCACTCCCTGCGCTTTGACAATCAGTTAGTTAACAGTACGTGTAGCTTCCAGCTAATGTTCTTTCTTCGGGCCGGGCTTACACGAATAGAACTTTTTCAAGGCAGGCAAGACTATGGGCTTAATTACTACTTTTTATCAGGAATTTATGAATGTGTTAATGTACCAGTACTTCTGGCTGGATATCTTCCACGTCGACCGTTCCAAGCTCATTGATAGTTGTAAGCCTTATTTTTTTGATTTCGTTGATCAATACAGGATCGTATTTGGCAGCTACCCTGATATAATTTTCTGTAAAGCCGTGCATTAAGCCATTCTCAATGTCATTTTCAAAAAGGACCGATGAAGTTCTTCCAAGGTTGTCTTCGTAAAATTTTCTTCTCTTCTTATCGGAAAGGATATGGAGCATCCGCGAACGCTCAGCGCGTTTGTTAGCCGGCACCTCGCCAGTCATCGATGCAGCCGGCGTGTTTTCACGTTCAGAATAAGTAAAGACATGCAGGTATGAGATATCCAGCTCATTCAGGAATTGATAAGTTTCCAGGAAGTCTTCTTCTGTTTCTCCCGGAAATCCAACAATAACATCGACTCCAATACAGCAATGAGGCATCTTTTCCTTTATAGACTTTACCCGGTCCACATATAGTTCACGAAGGTATCTTCTCTTCATCAGCTTAAGGATTTTGTTGGACCCGGACTGAAGGGGAATATGGAAATGCGGAACAAATCGTTTCGACTCGGCGACAAACGAGATTATCTCATCGCTCAACAGATTAGGCTCTATCGATGAGATACGAAACCGTTCAATACCGGCTACGTCATCC
>DASVBA010000228.1:0-5141 GCA_036376095.1 Chryseolinea sp. | reverse complement strand
ACAGCATAAGCGAGACAGCAAACAAGAACTACACAAATCTCGTTTTTGATTATACCTATAACGATACGGCCCATCCGGAGAATCTTTATTACAGGTCTGATCACTGGAACTTTGCAAAGCGAAACATTCCGATCATTTTTTACTTTGATGGAATTCATGAAGACTATCACCAGCCGAGCGATGAAGTTGAAAAAATAGAATTTGATCTTCTTGCCATGCGAACGCAGTGTATATTTTACACGGCGTGGGAAATAGTTAACCGCGATGTAAGATTACCACTGGACAGGAAGTAGCAAACAGAAAGGCTGTTAGTTCAGACGTACTCAGACGCGTTTGGTCTTCCTTTTACGTCGTTCACAAATCGTCTGAACTGTTCCTCGCGATCTTTTTCGCAAACGATCACAACATTTCCAAATTCTCCAACAAGGTAGCCATTCAGTCCCTGCACAACAATCAGTTTGTCGGGTGAACCCTTAATAATGCAGTTTCTGGTTTCGTATGTCTGCGCGTTGGCGTTGATGACATTGTTATTTTCATCTTTGTGCGAGATCTCGTGAATCGACGCCCACGATCCCAGATCGGACCACGTAAACGTCCCAAGACCAACGTAAACGTTCTGGGCTTTTTCCATGATGCCATAGTCGATAGAAATATTCTTACACTGTGAATAGGCACCCAGAATTGCTTCCTTCTCTTCACCGGTTCCCAACTTCGCCTTGATGTCGTCAAACACTTCTGCCATTTCGGGGAGATACTGGTGGAAGGCATCGATAATCGCTTTTACCCCCCAGATGAAGATACCCGAGTTCCACACGAAGTCACCACTCTCGATAAACTTTTTTGCCAGCGATAGCTCAGGCTTTTCAGTAAAGGTCTTCACCCTCTTGGCAAACGTTTTGTCCGTATGGTATTGGATATAGCCGTAACCTGTTTCAGGCCGCGAAGGCGGTATCCCAAGGGTTATAAGTTTGTCCTGGCTTTTTGCCTGATCGGCAGCTTTCTTGATGACATCCTGGAACTCTTCTTCCATGAGGATCAAATGATCGGAAGGTGTTACGACAATGATGGCATCGGCATTTTTTTGCGCGATTTTATAGCTTGCATAGGCGATACACGCTGCAGTATTCTTCCGCATAGGTTCGGCCAGGATCTGATCTGCGCCAAGCTGCGGCAGCTGTTCCTTAACAAGGTCGGCGTGCTCGTCATGAGTGACAACATAAATGTTTTCAACAGGACAAACGGGAAGGAACCGGTCGATGGTGGACTGCAGTAGTGTTTTACCAGTGCCGAGCACGTCAAGGAATTGTTTGGGCTTTGAGTTACGGCTATAAGGCCAAAAGCGAACGCCCACGCCACCGGCCATCAGGACTACGAATAGGTTTTTGTTCATTTAGTATTTATACATAAGAAGTTTCGCAAAACACGTTACTCACAGAATCTTTTAAAAGGGATTTCAATCTTTTATACGATTCCTTCCTTTAACAGATCGTGCAAGTGAATAAAACCTGCGATCTTTTCCCCATCCATCACAACCAATTGCGTGATATTATTCTCTTGCATTTGATGTAAGGCTTTTACCGCAAAGTCATCTTTTTCAATCTTTTTTGGATGTTTGGACATAATGTCGGCCGCGGTAATATGCGTAATATTGATGTCTTTCTGAAGCATTCGTCGAAGGTCACCATCCGTAATTATACCTAGGAGATTTGAATATTCATCTACGACGGCCGTACAGCCGAGCCGCTTTGATGAAATTTCGAGGATAACATCCTTCAACAGCGTGCCTGCCCTGACCTTCGGTAATTCATTATATATGTAAATATCTGATACTTTCAGATAGAGTTGCTTTCCGAGCGAACCTCCCGGATGGAACTCTGCGAAGTCATTGCTCGTGAAGTCACGAAGGTTCAACAAGCAAATTGCCAACGCGTCACCCATGGCAAGATGTGCTGCCGTACTCGTTGTTGGTGCAAGATTATTCGGGCAAGCTTCTTCTGCAATCGTTGCATTTAGAACAAAATCGGCTTGCTGCGCGAGGTATGAATTTGTATTGCTCACTAAAGCAACAAGCTTTGATCCCCTCCGTTTGAGTAACGGGACCAACACTTTGATTTCTGGGGTGTTGCCACTCTTGGAAAGACACATAACAATGTCGTCCGATTGAATCATGCCAAGATCACCATGTATAGCGTCTGCGGCGTGCATGAAAAGAGCTGGCGTACCTGTTGAGTTAAGTGTAGCAACAATTTTATTGGCGATTATGGCACTTTTGCCAATGCCTGTAACGACAACCCGTCCCTTTGCAGAATATATTTCGTTGACGCAAGCTTCAAAACTATCGTCAATTAATGTAGTCAAATTTTGAATTGCTTGAGATTCATTTATTAATACATCCCGTGCAATTTTTTTGATATTTTTTACTAAATTCAATTCCTTTTGAAAGTTAGTTTTGTTGACAATGTGGTAAAGATACAATTTTAGGTTTTTATAAATGAAAATGATGTTGGTAGAAGAGAAAGATGCTCTAAAGAACAGGTTGAAGGAAATATTCGGTTACAGTCAATTCAGAGGTAACCAGGAGGTAATCATCCGCAATTTACTGGACGGAAAAAATACTTTTGTGATCATGCCTACGGGCGCTGGAAAATCATTGTGTTATCAGCTACCTGCAATGATTGAGGATGGATTGGCGATTGTAATTTCTCCGTTGATCGCATTGATGAAGAATCAGGTGGATCAAATGAATGCGTACGGCGTTAATGCCAGGTTCCTCAACTCTACACTAAGCAAGAGCGAGATCACCCGACTTAAGAAAGATTGTATGAACGGCGTCGTAAAGCTGCTTTATGTAGCGCCGGAATCCCTCAACAAAGAAGAAACTATCGAATTCCTTAAGAAGGTGAACGTGTCCTTTGTTGCGATAGACGAAGCTCACTGTATTTCGGAATGGGGTCATGACTTCAGACCTGAGTACCGAAGGATCAAGAACATGATCCAGAACCTTGGAGACATGCCAGTCATTGCTCTTACAGCTACAGCCACCCCCAAGGTGCAGCTTGATATTCAGAAGAATTTGCAAATGGAAGAAGCAGATGTATTCATCTCTTCATTCAACCGCAAAAACCTTTATTATGAGGTCAGGCCAAAGAAGGAGACGAAAAAACAGCTTATCAAGTTCCTCAAGGAACATAAAGGAAAGTCAGGCGTGATCTATTGCTTGAGCCGCAAGAAGGTCGAAGAGATAGCGCAGCTGTTAAATGTTAATGGTTTCAAAGCTGCCCCTTACCACGCTGGTCTAGATCCCGATGTGAGGATGAAGAACCAGGACGATTTTCTTAATGAAGAGGTTGACATCATAGTGGCTACCATAGCTTTTGGAATGGGTATCGACAAACCAGATGTTCGCTTTGTGGTTCACTATGACGTTCCAAAATCGCTGGAAGGGTATTATCAGGAAACCGGGCGTGGCGGTCGTGACGGGCTTGAAGGATTGTGTTTGATGTTTTACAGCCACAATGACCTGAACAAGCTTGAAAAGTTCAATAAAGATAAACCTGTTCAGGAGCGCGAGAATGCGCGGGTTCTTTTACAGGAAATGGAATATTATGCTGAGTCACCAGTTTGTCGCAGAAGGCAGTTGCTCCATTACTTTGGCGAAGAGTATTCGCAGGAGAATTGCGGAATGTGTGATAACTGCGTGCATCCGCGCGAACGCTTCGATGGAACAGAAGCCGTCAAGCTGGTTCTTCAAGCGGTCAAACAAACCAACGAACGGTTTGGCCTGAATCACCTTGTGAATGTAATCCGCGGTATCGAAGACGAATATGTAAAAAGTTACGGTCACTTTGACCTGGCGGTTTATGGTAAAGGCGGAGATGAAGATGCTGACTACTGGAAGTCGGTTATCCGGCAGGCATTGATCTATCAGTATCTCGAAAAGGATATTGATAACATCGGAGTGTTGAAGATCAGTGAGCGAGGCGAAAAATTCTTAAAGAGACCGCACGTCATTGAGCTTGCTCGTGATCACGACTTTACAACTGAGATCGAAGAAGAGGAAGAATCAGCAGAAAAGGCGCCAGTCAATACAAAGGCGTATGATGTGAAATTGTTCGAGGTCCTGAAGACACTTCGCAAGAAGATCGCTAAAGAAAAGAACCTTCCTCCATTTGTAATCTTCCAGGATCCATCGCTGGAAGAAATGGCAACGACCTATCCTACGACGAAGGAAGACCTCGCCCAGGTGAATGGCGTGGGAATGGGTAAGGTAAATAAGTTTGGAAAAGAGTTCCTGGAAGTAATTCAGAAGTACGTTGACGAAAATGATATCGAAACGGCTAATGAGGTAGTTATCAAGTCGTCCGTAAATAAGTCAAAAACGAAAATACTTATTATACAGCAGATCGATCGAAAGGTAGACCTTGAGGAGATTGCCGAAAAGGCAAGGCTTTCGTTTGAAGAGCTGCTGACAGAGATCGAGAACATTTGTTATTCGGGGACAAAACTCAATCTTAGTTATTATATCGATCAGGTGATAGACCCACATAAACAGGATGATATCCATGATTATTTCATGAATGCCGAAACCGATAACCTTGAGAAGGCGTTGGGTGATGGTTCGATGTCAGATTATTCGGAGGAAGAGGTAAGAATGATGAGGATAAAGTTTATGTCGGAATACGCGAACTGATCGCAGCTTTCCCCCTGTTTTATTTAACCGAATTCGCGTCTATCTTTGGGATTCAACCGAAATTGAACCCATGAACATCCTCGTCATTGGTAATGGTGGAAGGGAACACGCCCTTGCCTGGAAAATCCGGGAAAGCCCGCTTTGCCAGAAAGTATACGTAGCTCCCGGCAACGCCGGTACCACGACTGTAGCCGAGAATGTTCCAATAGATGTGGATAATTTTGAGGCGCTGGGCAAATTCTGTCTTGAGCATGCTGTCGAACTTGTCGTCGTTGGTCCGGAAGGGCCGCTGGTGAATGGCATCCGCGATTATTTTGAAGGCAATCCTGCTCTTCAGGATATCCTTATGATTGGGCCCAATAAATTGGGTGCTCAACTGGAGGGAAGTAAGGATTACTCCAAGCAGTTTATGCTACGACATGGAATTCCCACGGCAAAGGCGCGGACATTC
>DASVBA010000226.1:0-4239 GCA_036376095.1 Chryseolinea sp. | reverse complement strand
TTATACGTCCTGCTTCGCCGCAATCAGGCCCTATGTGGAGGCAGCTGATATTGCTATCGCGAATCTTGAAGTTACACTTGCAGGAAGACCGTATACCGGATACCCTCAATTCAGTTCACCGGATGCCCTAGCCATAACGTTACAACAATCAGGCTTTGACGCATTGGTAACCGCTAATAACCATTGCGTGGACCGGGGCAAGCCGGGTCTCGAACGGACCATCACAATGCTCGATAGTTTTAACATTCCACATACGGGCACCTTCGTGGACACAGTCTCGCGCATGAACGATTCACCGTTGATTCTTGAAAAGAATGGGTTCAAAATCGCGTTGTTGAATTATACGTATGGTACAAACGGTATCCCTGTACCGAAAGGAAGCATCGTCAATTTACTTGATACGGCCCTCATGAGACGCGACATCGAAAAAGCGAAGTCGCTATTACCTGATGTAATTATTGTGTTCACGCACTGGGGACTCGAGTATCAAAGCCTGCCAACAAAAAATCAAATAGCTTTAACTGAATTTTGCTTTACACTCGGCGTGCAGTTGGTAATTGGCGCGCATCCGCATGTTATCCAACCGATGGAGTGGCGTAAGGACTCGAATCAGTTCGTTGCTTACTCCCTGGGAAATTTTGTTTCAGGACAACGGAAGAGATATACCGACGGAGGTTCAATGGCATACATAGAGCTCCAAAAGATTCAGTTTACGCCAGACAGTTCCATCACCAAAATTGACAGTGCCGGCTATTACCTGCAGTGGGTTCATCGAACACCCGACAAATACAAGGATTACTACATTTATCCTGCGCGGACGCTTGAGAATGACACTCTCGGGCTCATTAAGGATCTGGCATCGAAAGCGATGTTCAAGACCTTTGTTGACGATTCGCGCCTGCTTTACCGGAAGTACAATAAAGATGTTCTTGAAATGACGACGCTACCCAGAACGTTCGGGCGCCGTCCTGATGACGAATGAATTTATCTTCTTCTTTTCTTAGGACCAGAGCCCTGGCCTGAATTAAAAATCAGTCCAATTGAAAACTCCAGGCCCGTAAGATCAATCTTGGCGTCTTTGTATTCGACGGGCTTGGTTTCGATCGTGCTTGATCCGCCCGAGTAACTTCCTGTCAATGGAAACGCTGACTCACCCATGAGGTAGTTGGTTTCTATCGATACGCCTACCTGTTGTGTTACATAAACAGTAAGCTCGGCGCCCGCATGATAACCCCATCCGGGTTTATTCTCGTATGTGAAATCACTATTAACGACATCCCACCCCTCAAATTCGCGTATAGCCCGGTCGAGATTTCCATAGTTGATCTTTTGGCTGAAACCATAAAATCCGAATACTCCACCCTTGATGTCAAACTCGACGTTTTGACCTTTAAGCTGAATCACCAGCTCCACAGGAACAAAGATTGTGAAGTTGGGACCTACCAGCGCATCTTTCGTCTCGAACGGAAGTCCTTTGACATTCAGCCCCGACATCCTGTATAAGGATCCGCCTGTTTCGATGGCAAGAAAACGGTTGATATCAAAACCAATTCCGCGAATTGAAAACGGACTTATAGGTGTGGAGAAATATCCGTTCTTCGGAATAAAATACGAAAAGGCAAGACCAAACTCCTGGGCCTGCGTAACCGTACTGGCGATGCAGACAAGTAGCAATAACTTAATGTATCTCATTTAGTAGATGTTAGTTAGTCGATAGTCAATAGTCAATAGTCCATGGCCGATGGTTGATGCTGATTGGTCGACAAAGTCTGAAATGATGAATAGTCCGTTACTATTGTCCTCATTATGGATTGTCGACTCCCGTCTACCTAACTATGGACTACTTCGTAATTACCCCCGCCTCCAGCAGATACCCCTTCAATTCTTTCAAAAACGCTTCAATATCTTTTTTTGAAAGGTCTCCGAGTATTGATAGACGGAATGTCGCTTCTTTCGCGCCTTTTCCTGGATAGATGGTGAACCCGCGCTGATACAAATAATCGTGCATGTTGTCGAAGTTGTATCCAGGATGATTAGGTTCCACGATAGCAAGCAGAATCTGTGACTCATGCTCTCTGGGCAACAGAAACTGAAACCCAAGCTGGCGAAGTCCTTCGTAAAGAGTTTCCCAACTCTCGCGATACCTCTTCCAACGGTTTGTTTCGCCTTCCACAAAATATTCGTCGATCGCCTGGCGTAACGCATAGGCTACTTGAACGGGGGGGGTATATTGCATCTGACCCGTTTTTTGAAAACCGGAGTATTGACTATACAGGTCAAAATAAAAGGACCGTTTTTGACCCTGAATGACCCCAAGTAACGATTTCTTGAAGATGACGAATACCATGCCGGGCATTCCCTGAATGCATTTATTCGATGACGAGACGAGAAATCCCGCACCCCATTTTCTTATATCGATCGGTATTCCCGCATACGAGCTCATGCAATCAACGATCACTTCTACATCATAACGACGGCACAGATCGCATATTTCCTGAACGGGGTTAAGCATGCCCGTCGTTGTTTCATGATGCACCACAGCCAGGTGACTTGTCTCTGGATTTTTTTTCAGAAGATCTTCAATGGTTGCAAGGTCAGGGTAGTCACCATAACCAAGTTTATAATGGACAACGTCGATTCCAAAAGTTTTTGCAATGTTTGCCATTCGTGCACCATAGGCACCGTTATCGACGACGAGCAGTTTTTTCCCTTTCGGCACAGCTGAAGTAATTGCTGCTTCCAGGCCGCCAGTACCACTGGCAGTGAATAATGCTGCTATGTAATCGCTTTCACCATGAACTACTTTGACCAGATCGTCTTTTATTCCGTCGAGGAGCTGGCCAAAGTCTTTCTCCCTCGGGCAGATATCTTCCACAACCATGGCATATTTTACAGAATTCGTAGTGGTGGCCGGACCTGGATTAAGTAGGATTTTTCTGGTTACTTCTTTCATTATTGCAATGATTTGCTGGTTGATGAGTCTTTGATCATGCCCTCTGTCGCCACGAACAGTGCGTCAGGCCCGCGCATTTTGCCAAACCCAATAGATACCCAGTACCGAAAAGGTTTTTACAATCAGGGTTATGATTCTGGCTGCGAGGTATGCTGATCCAATCCAAAAAATATATTCCGGATTATTCAATCCGAATATTGCATAAAAGGTCAATACAAGGGGCACTATCCAGTCAGGTTGACCTTCAAGGCCATCAATAAGATGACCATACATCAGTTTGCCGATATAAAGGCTTGCATAGAGTGTAAGAATTGTGAACAGCTGCAGATCATTCAATATGGCTGATCCCGTCAGGCCGAGGGTCATGAGCAGCGCGACAAAGATCCAGTAACCCGCCTTGACATCCGGGGTGCGAATAAAAGTTTGTATAAAGGTTGAAAGAGCACCAATCGCAGATCCAATGATTATAAAAGCAGCAGCACTAAGGCCAAAAAATATGGGCGTAGTTAAGAACCTATAAAATGCATCAATGAATGAAAGACCTATCCTTACGCAAGACATCAAAACTCCTTCGAGTGAACCGATCTTCTCAAATGTCAGCCAGCCGGTTTTAAATTGTTCGTAGAACACTGCCATATGTGCCATATACGATATAACGATAACGGCAGAGATAATCGCTGATTGGTGGACATTAAATACAACGAGCATGGTGTAGACAACGATGCCATTGTTGAATGCATCCAGGTAGTGGTCGCAGAACTCGCCTAACGCTGAACCTGTGCCCGTGCGTTTTGCCTGCATACCATCGAGGTGATCGCCGATAAGATAGAACAGGAGACAGGCTGATATAAATAAAGGAGTGTATTTGCCAGCCAGGTCATTATTTAGAGACAGGTACAATGCAATGTAAACGAAACCGTTTGATATGAGCGTGATAATGTTTGCCGGAACTGCCCACGGAACAATCTTAATCAGCGGTGTTATTACCCATTTCTTAAATAGGGGAGTGAGGAGAGAGTAATCATTACACCGATATTGATATGGTCTCATATAGCGCAAAAAAAGGCAATTAAATTTTAAAATGGGATGGATAGCGGCTTATTTTATGAGAACATGAACAAAATATTATTATAAGATTGTATTTTTGGCCGCCTTTTTAAAGGGCATTCTCACATGAAGAAAACAACACAGTTAAAGTCAATGATCAATGGGCCTGAAATGGCATTTCTTATGGAAGCCCACAATGGGTTGTCAGCCAAAATCGCAGAAGAAGCGGGCTTCAAGGG
>DASVBA010000209.1:0-5008 GCA_036376095.1 Chryseolinea sp. | reverse complement strand
TTCCGCTCTGTAAGGATGACGCCCTTAAGGGTGAGTGCCTCCGCAAGTTCGCCCTTAAGTTGTTTCTTGCCCGGGACAAGGCCTTCTTCAGCCAGCAAAAGCGCTTGTCTCATATCGCCCAAATGAAAGTTTACCCAACCGATGCGGTTCCGGATAATATATGCCTCCGCTTCAAAACCTCGGAGTCTGCAAATATTGAGCGCTTCGTATAAATTATTCAATGCCAACTCATATTCTCCCCGGTCTGCGAACACTTTGCCAAGGTCAGCCAGCAAGGTTACATACTTGCGAATGAGCGACTTTTTGAAGTAGTAATTACGTGCCGAATCAAGCAGGACTACACCCTCGTCGAAGCGACCTTTCTGAAAAAAAATCAAGGCCCGCAAATGGCGTATGTCATTGAGGTCTTCCGCATCCTCGGGGTAATTTTTTACGATGGTTTCGGCCTCCTGAAGGTATGCTTCGGCTCCTGATAAGTCGCCGGATGTCAGCTTGTTATTTGCCTTCAACGCAAGTGCATCAGCCAATAACGTCCCATCGCTAAGCAGCCTTCGGATCGCAATGGCGCGGTCCAGATAGGCATCCTGCATCTCATACTGGTATCGCTGCCCATAGAGGGCGCTCATGTTCCTGTAAATTTTCGAAAGGGTTACAGGATTTGCACTGTCGCGGAAGATCTCGTGCGCTTTGCCAAAGTAGAACAGAGCGGAATCATTCTCGACTTCTTCAAGGCTACATACTCCAAGTTGAAGAAGGGTGTACCCTTTGTTTTCAATATCACCGGCCTGGTTTGAAAGTCTGAGACCAAGATGAAGATCCCTTCGTGCCTCTGTGAACTGGCCGGAAAGGTATTCGTACACTCCACGGTAGGTATGGGCGACGGCCAGTCCCTTCACGTAATTAAGCCTGCGTCCAAGCTCAATGGCCTCGTCGTTATATTCAAGAACCTTCTCGTTATTGACTGAGATATATTCGTAGGTGAGCTGGTTTAGAAGATTGACCCTGGCCTCTTTATTGGAGGACTTAAGAGTCCGTTCCAGGCTGTCTGTGACTTTAGACTGAGCTAAAGTAGAGGTGCCTACAAAAAAGAGTAAGCATAACACCAGAACGCCCTTGCTGGAACCCATTTCACGTGATTAGTCGTGACAAAGGTAGTGCGAATAGGGTTCTAAAAAAACTTAATTGTTATAACAAGGTACTCGATATATACAATTGATTATGAAACACTTATATCCTATTTTTCACCTGGAAAATTAGCTCGAAACGGTAGAACAACCGATAAGATCGAGCGCAATCGAGTGAGCAGCCGTTCAACGAATTTTTAGGGTATAAGGTATACGGTATAAGGGTATAGGGTTGGTATAGGGGCTAAGGTAGGTATAGGGTATAGGGTATAAGGTACAAGGGGCTGGGTGCTTCTTTTCTGGTTTGGAATAATCCTCGTTAGGAGTTGTAGCTGGATGTAAGATGTATCCTTTACGAGTTCAGCGTATTGTTCAAATTTTTGGGTTTGTGATTTTGTTGGTAGCAATCTGATGATTCTCGTTAGTATAAAAGTTTTTGGCAAGAAGCTGGGTGCTTCCAAAAGTTCTATCTGCGTAGTCTGCGGCATTCGTTCTTATCAAATCGTGCACAACGATTCATTATCTTCATAACATGAAACATCTTCACTATCTGATCCTCGCGTTGTCGGTGATACTGTGCACTCCGTTGTTGGCGCAGCAAAAAGCGGGACAAATCTCGTCGGAAACACCATATGGTGGTACAACTGCCGATGAGGTCAAACGAGTGATGGAAAAGATCCTGGTGTACGTAGAGGAAGTGACACCTTTCGCCATCGTGAATCGTGAAACCGGCGCAGAGATCGTAGACCTAAAAAAAGTGCAGAAGGAAGCTACGCTGAAGAAATCTGAGTATAGTATCACTTCGCACGAGTGGGGTCTGGCTTACACATCTATGCTTATGGCAAGCGATGTAACAGGGGATTCGCGATACGCTGATTATGTTATCCGTCGGTTTGAGTTCCTGGCAAAGGCGTCTGTCTATTTTCGAAATTATAAAACTGCATTTCCCAACGAATCGAATCCACTCGAACACTTCCTTTTTCCTCAGTCATTGGACGATACGGGCTCAATGTGCGCTGCAATGATACAGGCCCTGAGAAAGGATTTGGCCAAAGGCCTAAGACCTGAGATCGATAATTCAATCGACTACATATTAAATAAAGTTCACCGTTTGGCTGATGGCACTTTTGCGAGGAACCGTCCCATGCCTAATTCTGTCTGGGTAGACGACCTCTACCAGGGTATCCCTGCTCTTGCACAAATGGGCAAACTTACTGGGGACAAAAAATATTATGACGAAGCCGTAAGTCAGGTGCTTGCATTCACCCGATTGTTGTTCGATAGAACTAAGGGTGTCTGTATGCATGGATGGGTCGAAGGCATGAACCCGCATCCGGCATTCTATTGGGCCAGGGCTAACGGTTGGGCTATTCTGGCCATTTCTGCGTTGCTTGATGTGCTTCCGGAGACCCATCACGAGCACAAGCAGGTGTTGGAATTGTTCCGTGCTTATTGCCACGGATTGGCTACACTCCAGTCAGGTACCGGATTCTGGCACCAGTTGCTGGATCGTAACGATTCATTCTTGGAGACCTCCGCCACGGCGATGTTCACCTATGCATTTGCGCACGGAATAGACAAGGGCTGGCTTGACATTCAGGTTTACGGACCACCGGCATTATTGGGATGGAATGCCCTGGCCACCAAAGTAAACGCAAAGGGACAGGTAGAAGGGACAAGCGCAGGGACCTCTATGGCATTTGATGCGGCATTTTATTATCGACGACCTGTCGGAACGGGACAGCACGGTTACGGCTCTGCTTTGATAGCGGGCGCTGCCATGTACAAACTACTGAAGGGACATGCCTATGAGGGAAATCCTGTTATGTTTAAAAAATAGAAGGACCATTCCTGATTTATCCTCTTTGATGAAGTAGGTCTATTCCTTTTCAGCCTGAAAACCGTTCGGAATTAATGGCAACGCATAAAGTTTTTTACCTGTTGCATTGTCAATCGCATTGCGGATAGCGGGAGCAATACCAAGGATCGGAGTTTCGCCGGCTCCAACGGATGGTATATCCGTTCGGTTCACCATTACAACCTCAAGTTTGGGACAATCGCTGAATCTCGGCACCCTGTAGGTCGAAAAAGCAGGGTTTACGATCTTTCCATTCTTAAAATCAATCCATTCGAATAGCGCTCCACCCATTCCCTGGATCACCGACCCCTGGATCTGATTTTCCAGGTGATTAGGATTAATTATAGGGCCGCATTCGAACGCTGCCACTACGCGAATCACCCTTACGCCGTCGGTATCCGGATCGGGATCGACCGCTACTTCAGCACACGTCGCAATATAGCTTCCCTTTTCATCTCCGCAGGCAATACCAACGCCGTGGCCAGGCGCAACCGGTTTGCCCCATCCGAACTTTTCTGCCGCGGCTTTCAATACTGCGGTCATGCGATCATTCTCCAGGTTCTGCAGACGAAAGGTGAGCGGATCTATTTTTGCCTGGACAGCCAGGTCGTTCATAATACACTCGCGCGCAAACACGTTCGCCGTTGCCGCGAGACCTCGATAAGACCCCTGACGAAGTGGTGAATCCGAACGATGAAATTGTATCTTCTTGTCCGTTACAGCGTACGGAGTCTCTATCCCAGAGCCTCCCGAATTGTAATTGTGAAATTCCCAGGATCTCAACTTACCATCGTTGGAAATTCCGGCTTTCACTTCTATGACGCCAGCCGGACGAAAATACGCCCACGTAAATTCCTCCTCTCGCGTCCAGATAACTTTGACAGGTTTTTTCGCTTCACGCGCAAGTCGCGCAGCTTCGATACCCGCTTCACCCGTATGTTTGCCTCCATATCCCGAGCCAGTGTCCGGTTGTATCACTCGTATGTTTTCTTTCGGAACATGGAACAATTCTTCAAGCTCTTCCTGAACGCCGAATGGTCTTTGTGTACCTGTCCACACCGTAAGTTTTCCATCCGACCACTGCGCCAGTCCCGCGCGCGGCTCGAGAGGAGCATGGGCGATATAATCGATGGTGAACGAACGCTCAATTTTTTGATCTGCTGCATTAAAAGATGCACCAACATTTCCTGACGATCCTTCGTCGTTGCCTTTCTCCGCCTTTTCTTTCAATAACCTAAAAATTTCTTCGCGTGAAGGCTGAGGTGTTGTCTTCCAGTCGGCCTTTATCGCCGCAAGCGCTTCATTTGCCGCGGAGAGGCTAGGCGCCGCGACTCCTACAAAATTTCCGTCGTGCACAACGACAACGTCTTTCATACCCTTTGCCGCTGAAGTATCCACACTTGCCAGTGTGGCACCATATGCCGGGGCCCGGAGCACCTTGCCATACAACATTCCCGGCAAGGTTAGATCCGAAACGTACTTGTGCTTCCCCGTGACAAAGTCTTTGCCGTTCACTTTCTTTACGGAAGTACCGGCTATTTTCCAGGCTGAAACAGGTTTTAAGGCGACCTTGTCGTTAACAGCTTTTACCAACTTCTTACCCTCCGCCAACTGTCCGATATTAACTTTCTCTTTGCTTTTTGAGTTTGTAACTATCCCATTCTCTATTCTTATAGCGGATCGGTCCGTTTTCCAGCGGGCGGCTGCAAGCTCGATCAAATGTTCACGGGCGGTGGCTGCTGCTTTTCGAAGTTGCGGGCCCATATAAGGAATTGAGCGGCTTCCAAATGTACCTCTATCATAAGGCGTAAGGTCCGTGTCACCCATCACCATTACTACCTTGTCAACACTGACCTCAAGTTCTTCCGCCACGATCTGCGCAAGCGATGTTCTGATATTCTGGCCAACTTCCGCTTTGCCGGTAAAGACAGTCACGATATTATCTGCGCCAACATGGATCCACGCGCTTAGCTGATCCTCGCCATCTTTCAGGTCTCCTTTTGAAATATCACCCAGCGCATCTCCA
>DASVBA010000208.1:0-14790 GCA_036376095.1 Chryseolinea sp. | reverse complement strand
GGCAGCAGCGATCTTTTTCTTCTCTTTAATGATATGATATGAAATCCACTCGCCATTTGATTGCAGGAGTCGATGCTCGTCTAAATTAAAGAGGGAGATCTCATAATCAAGCTTGAAGCCATCAGGTACTTTACCCTTAATAAAAATGAAATCTTCCAATCAATGATCAGTAGGGGATTCCGACTCGCTTATAGATGAAGTGCATTAGCCACGCCGGACCGATGAGTAAGAATTGAAGGTCCTTGAAGAAAGACGGCTTTTTGCCTTCCACTTTGTGACCGTAAAATTGCCCGATCCACGCGACAGTGAAAATGATCAGACTTACCACCCAAAGAGGGGCAATGTTGACCCGTACAATAAAGTTGACGATAAAGAGACATAACGCTCCGAAGAGCATCAACCCGACACTTAAAGGAATCGAAAGCGATACATAATAGATGAGCACTAATATCAACACAATTGCCGCCCAATTCGCGTATGGATTATTTTCTCCCAATACCGATTGGACCATTGTTGACGGAATGGAAGCGATCAGGCCAACGACGCTGAGAAAAATCAGGGGAACACAAATCCAGTGTATGGTCTTATTCGTAGGATCCTGGTGGCTTTCACCGTATTCGCTTAGCAGTTGATCTATTTTACGCATAACACTCTATATTATAATGCACCTAAATTAAGCTATAAATACAATTCTTCAAATGGTAGCACGCCCAGGTAACGAGGTACCCAGGTGGGCTAGGTAGCTGACAGCTTCGTCCTGACATTTGCCCATTTTTTTATCTGCCAGTGGACGATACCTGTTGTAAGTTGTTTTCCTTCTGCGTCGTGTATCTTAACTTCACATTTGATGACGACCGACTCCTGTATTTTTAAAGGCTCGGTGATTGCCTTTTCAATCCATTCATCCGTCAATCTAAATTCAGCAAATGCATTAGTTTTTCCTTGATAATGATAGTCCATCTCCAGCCTTTGCATGATAATTCTATAGGTTTCAAAACCAAGCTTGGAAAGAAGCAGGAGTCCCGTTGCATATTCGGAAATGGTTGCGAGCGCACATGCATGTAATCCCCGTATGTGATTAAGATTGTTGCGCTTGTACGGGATGAGTATCTTTACATGCTCGGCTCCAAGTTCCACCACTTCGAAGCCATGTGGTTTATTGAAGGGTACCATTCTCCGGAGCCCAACGTTTAAAATCCATCGATAAAAGGCCGAGTCTCTGGCGCGTAAAAGTAATGTGTTCACTTTCATAGATTATTTTCGGATAAAAGGTAAAGGACCTCTAAATTCAAAGTCTATTTATCCCTAGCGCTCGGAAGTTAGCAGAAAAATAATTTCCTTTATTGGTCTGTCCCTCTATGAAATTCCTTCTCTTATTTATTGCTTCATCGGCGTTTTCACTATCCCTCCTGGCACAAATTGAATCGCTGGAAAGAAAATTGGCCTCGACAGAACAGGACACAGCCCGTGTTAACACACTGAATAAATTGGCCGCACTTCATTTCAATTCCGCACCTGAGAAAGCCCATATCTACATGAACGAAGCGTTGGCCCTAGCCGACTCCCTTCATTATAAGCTGGGGCAGGCTGAAGCGCATCTGACCGAGGCGATGATTTTCAGGCTGGAAGGACAAACAACCAAGGACCTTGAATCCCTTATCAAAGCGATGCATTTGTTTGAATCCCTGAATGATTCGTTGGGAATAGCACGGACGTTTACCGAAATGGGCATTTCAGATCATCAACAAGGGGATTACAATTCAGCAAGAGAACATTATATGAAAGCCCTGGAACTTCACAAGGCTATCGGAAATCGTTTGGGTGAAGCGACAACACTGCGACGGATCGGAATTACTGAAGCAGAAAAAAAGGACTACACGCATGCGTTTAACACGTTTAGTCAAGCTTTGGAAATAGAAAGAGAAATTAACAACATAGAAGGTATCGCGAATCTCCTGAACAATATTGGTGTAAACTTTTATGAGATGGGCGAATACGATAAAGCGCTGGAATATTATGAGCAGTGCCTGCCGTTGTTTAAGACCACAAACAACCTTAACCGGCTGCCCGCGGCGTATCACAATTTTGCCAGGGTTTACCTGGACCAGGGAAAGATCGACGAGGCGCAGAAATATGCCGAACTCGGATTGCCGATCGCGAGAGAAACAGGAAACAAAATCGGCATTATGCTATCGATGCAGTTGTTTGCTGATATATATCAAGCGAAAAGGGACTATGAGAAAGCATTCGACTATTTAAAAAGAGCAAAATCCATCGAGGATTCTATCGTTAACAAGTCCAATAGCGTGCAATATGCACAGCTCAGATCTTTGATAGCAACGGAAAGTAAGCAGCAGGAAATCGAATTGCTGATGAAAGAACAGGAGTGGAGCCGGTTCCGCCAGAATATCAGTTACGCAGGGCTCGGCCTGGTCTTATTTATCGGCGGTGTAATTATCTACTATCAAAGGAGGACCATACGCGATAAAAAGCAATTGCTTGAAAAGAATAAACAGATAAGCGAAGCTCAACAAGCATTATTAAAGGTCGAATTGGAGAATAAGCAACTTGCAGAGCGACAGCTTCAGTATGATCTTGAGTTTCGTCACAAAGAACTGCTTACCTACACGCTTAATCTTGTCCAAAAGAATACGGTTATGCAGAACGTAAGAGAAGGGCTACATGAATTGCTTCCCTCAACTGATAAGGATAATAAGGTAAAGATCTCAAAGCTGTTGAAAGTAATCGACTACAGCCTGGAATCGGAAAAGGATTGGGATGAATTCAGAATGTATTTTGAAAAAGTTCATTCATCGTTTTTCGAAAATATCAAACTACAACATCCCGATCTAACGCAGGGTGACTTGAAGTTGTG
The DNA here is from genome assembly GCA_036376095.1 of Chryseolinea sp. Classification (GTDB taxonomy): domain Bacteria; phylum Bacteroidota; class Bacteroidia; order Cytophagales; family Cyclobacteriaceae; genus Chryseolinea. The sequence continues at coordinate 11,915 of DASVBA010000208.1, read as the reverse complement.
CGCGTTGATCAGCCTGAACCTGAGTATGAAGGAGATGGCGGAACTCATGGGCATATCGCCCGAAAGTGTAAAGATGGCGCGTCACCGTCTGCGCAAGAAATTGAACCTGCCTACGGAAGAAAATCTCGCCGGCTTCGTGGCCGCGTTCAAGAGCGCGTGATAAAAATTTGAAAATTTGAAATTTGAATATTTTGGCTGTTTAAACAGTTGTTAAAAACACCCAACCCATCCCACTTAAAGATCGCTCTATACCCTATACCCTATTACCCAGCGATTGTAAACTTTTTGTATACTCTCTTTTTCACAATCGCCCCTCTCTGAAGGCAACCTTTTTTCTTGCTTTCAGTTTTTGTGGTAAAGAAATCCAACAAAACCCCTCAAATTTTATGATCACCGAAAGCCAAATCCTTCTCGTAAAGAATTCATGGTGCTGTTCAATAGATGCAGAAAAGGCTGGAAAACTCTTTTACGGGCGTCTTTTTGAAGTTGCACCGGGTGTCCGACACCTCTTCCCGGGAGATATTAAGTTTCAATCCAGGAAACTGATGAACATGGTAGCCTTAATTGTTACAAGACTTCACAAGCTCGATGACATTATGGACGAGGTAAAATCGTTAGCCCACCGACATAACCGCTATGGTGCTGAGCCGGCTCATTACCAGGTGGTGGGAGAATGCTTGTTATGGACACTGGAAAGAGTACTTGGCGATAAATGGACTGACGAAACCCGTGAAGCCTGGACGGCGGTATACGGTGTGCTTTCCGACGCTATGATCAAAGGGCAAGCCGGCGCCGTGGCTGCATGATATCCATAAGCGGTCCCCCTATTTTCCGCCAAAATCACAACGACTTTTGCCGCCATTTATGAAAAAGAAATTTAACTTCTTAGATCTCGTGTTGATGCTTCCTGCCGTAATCGCACTAATTTACGGCTTCGTTTCAACTACCTGAAGGATGAAGAAAGCAATCGTACTCGGAGCCGGCCTCGTAGGAAAGGCTATGGCGATTGACCTGTCAAAAAAATTTGAAGTAACCGCTGTTGACGTAAGCGCTGACGCGTTGTCGGCACTCAAAAAACACAACGTCGCCGTAAAGCAGCTTGACTTTTCAAACCTGGCCGCACTGACAACGGCGATACAGCCCTTTGATATTGTGGTGGGCGCGGTGCCGGGCTTTTTGGGATTGCAGACCGCAAGGACGGTCATTGAAGCAGGTAAGAATATGGTTGACATATCCTTCTTTCCGGAAGATCCCTTTCAACTCGATGAGCTTGCTAAGAAGAACAACGTTACCATCGTAACAGATTGTGGTGTGGCTCCCGGCATGGGAAATATCATTCTCGGATATCACAATAAGAGAATGAAAATTGAGCGCTACGAATGTCTCGTCGGAGGACTTCCACTCGTTCGCGAATGGCCTTATGAGTACAAGGCAGTTTTTTCTCCCATCGATGTCATCGAAGAGTATATTCGCCCCGCGCGTTATGTTCAAAGCGGTGCGATCGTCATTAAGGAAGCATTGTCAGACCCTGAGTTGGTGCACTTTGAAGGTGTTGGTACACTTGAATCATGGAATTCTGATGGCCTGCGATCACTCATTAAGACTATGCCGACGATCCCGAACATGATCGAAAAAACACTTCGATATCCGGGATGTATCGAATACCTTAGGGTATTGCGTGAATCGGGATTCTTCTCCTATGAGGAAATGGAAATTAAAGGTGTGAAGATCCGGCCTATCGATATCACGGCCAAGTTGCTCTTCCCGAAATGGAAGCTTAAGCCGGGCGAAGAAGAGTTCACTGTTATGCGGATAAGGATGTCCGGAGAAGAGGGTGATGAATCCAAAGTATACGAGTACAATCTTCTTGACCGTACGGATAAGACCAGCGACACTCTTTCCATGGCGCGAACTACAGGATACACATGTACCGCGGCCGTTAACCTTGTGGCGGAAGGAAGATTTTCAAGAAAGGGAATTTGTCCGCCGGAGTATCTTGGCGAAGACGAAGCCAACTTTCGGTTCATCGTCAATTATCTAGAAGAGCGCGGAGTGGTGTACAGGGTTACAGAAGGATAGTACACTTTCAATCTCGTTGGCGCTCTGTGACAAAATCAAAAAAATCAACATCTTCGCCTTTAATAACAACTTCAAATCAATCCGAATACCCTATGATACAACGCTCTATAATAAGCATTGCCCTGGCGCTGCTGATATTTTCGTGCTCCTCCTCCCAAAAAGAAGAAACCTTCGTCGAACAACCGGGGCTCGACAGCTTGCTGGCCGCTTTTTACCAGGATTATTTGAAGTTTGCACCATTAAATGCAACAGTGATCGGAGACAACCGGTACGATGACAAACTGCCCAATACCATCACCGCCGCCTATCGCGAAGAGTTGAAGAGTTTGTATACGCGTTATCGCGAAGAGCTGTTAATGTACGATCGCAGCAGCCTTACCGAAGCGGATCAGATGAATTATGATATAATCCTTTGGGAGTGTGACATTGCTTTGGAAAGCCTGAAATTCAAAGATTATTTAATGCCCATTAATCAATTTTCTGCTACCCACCTTTTCGTGGGTCAGATGGCCAGCGGCAAAAGCATTCATCCTTTCAAGACCGTGAAAGATTATGACAACTGGTTATCCCGTGCCGCACAATATGAGGCGTGGTGCGATTCAGCAATTGTCAACATGAAAAAAGGAGTAGCGCAGGGTTATGTCATTCCAAAAGCATTGGTCAAAAAAGCAATTCCTCAGTTCGCGTCAATGGATCATGGCCCGGTTCAGGATCATTTATTTTATTCACCGGTTAAAATGATGCCCGCGGATTTTTCCGCCGAAGATAAGGCAAGGCTCACAAAAGCTTATGAAACAATGGTGAAGGATCACATTATCCCGGCACATAAAAGGATCAGTGACTACCTCACAAAAGAATATCTGAAGGCGGCAAGAGAAAGTTCTGGCATTGATGCCATTCCTGCGGGAAAGGAGTACTATAATTATTTGATAAAGTTGTACACAACAACAACCATGAGCGCCGACGAAGTATTTGCACTTGGCAAGGCGGAAGTTGAGCGCATCACCAAAGAAATGGAAGCGGTGAAAGATCAGGTTGGGTTTGAAGGAGATATTAGAGCATTCTTCAAAAGTTTGGCAACCAAAAAGGAGCTAACGCCATTTACTGATCCAAACCAGGTGATAGCAAACTTCAACGCGATACACGAACGCATGAAGCCGAACCTGGCGAAACTATTTGAAAGAACACCTAAAATGGCTTTCGAAGTACGCAGAACGGAAGCGTTTCGAGAAGCTGCCGCAGCGGCGGAATATCAGGCAGGCTCCAAAGATGGTTCAAGGCCTGGCGTGTTCTACGTACCAATTCCGGATGTGAAAAAGTATAGTGTCCTGGCAGATGAAGATTTGTTCCTGCATGAAGCTATCCCCGGTCATCATTACCAGATCGCTCTTCAGATCGAAAATAAGACGTTGCCTGAGATACGAAATATTCTGGGATACAGCGCCTATTCAGAGGGTTGGGGCTTGTATGCAGAGTCACTCGGTAAGGAGTTAGGCTTGTATACTGATCCATATCAATACTTCGGAATGCTAAGCGGAGAGATTCACCGTGCTATCAGACTTGTGGTCGACGCGGGAATGCACACACAGGGTTGGTCGCGCGAGCAGGCCATACAATACTCGATCGATCATGAACCCAGGTCCGAACAATCTATCATTTCGGAGATCGAACGATACATGGCAATTCCCGGTCAGGCACTTTCCTATAAGATCGGACAGCTTAAGATAATAGAACTCCGCGCTAAAGCCGAAAAGGAGTTAGGCGACAAATTTAACCTCGCACAGTTTCACAACCAGGTGCTTGACTCTGGAAGCATTCCTTTAAAAGTTCTGGAAGACAGGATCAACCGGTGGATAGAATCGGTTAAAAAACCGGCGTAAGGTTCTTGTAATACATCAGAACGTTCCGGACTATCAAATCCGGGACGTTTTTTTTTGTCGTTGGTCTTCTCCCTTCAACTTCTCACGTTCAGAATCTTGCCAGTCTTTTAAATACACTGAGAACACAGACCCTTCGCCTGGTACACTTCGAACATCAATATGCCCATGCAGGCGTTCGGCTTGCAGCTTGGCGAGATACAAGCTGATACCTTTGCCTGATGCCTCCGGGTGAAAATATTTGAAGGGCTTGAAAAGCTCTTCCCTATATAGGTCCAGGTTAATCCCGCGGCCGTTGTCTTGAATTTCAAGGACAATCCATTTGTCTTTCCGGTAAGTACTGACTTTGATTTGTGGCGAATGATCAGGTCGACGATACTGAATGGCGTTTGTTATGAGAATATATAAGAGGTGATTGACCCGTTGCCGCGCGGAAAAGATTTCCTGAACTTCAAATTGTTCAATGAATTTTATACCGTGATTTTTTATAGGAGACTCAAGCAATCTCCTGATTTGCGCCAGTTCATTTCCGAAATTCACCTTTTCGCGCACGTTAAAGGAATCGCTACGCCCCTCGACGATCTTGTTCAGGTCCAGTGTGATGTTGTCCAACTCCCGGGTTGACTCAAGGATCAAACCTGCAATATTTCTTTTTTCTTTTTCTTCGCTGTGGTTAAAATACAGGTCAAGCAGCCCAAGAATGCGTGCTACCGGTCCGCGCAGATTGTGTGATACGGTATACGAATACTGCAGCAATTCGTGATTAAATTTGACGAGCTCCTGTGTTACTTGTGAAAGATCTTTATCGCGTTCCTTCAGCAGCTCCTTGAGAATTTCACCCTGGGACGTGAGTTCTTCCTTTTGTTCTTCGATAGTGACGTTCCTGACGTGAAGCGTTTTTATGAGCTCCTCATTTCTTTTTTCATAGGCGTCAATCTCAAATTTGAAAAATCCCATTGCCGTAGCAAGGACGGCAAAGACAATAAAATAGACGACAGTTCCATAGTAATAGTCAGGATCGGTAAATCCAAGTTGATAGAAACCTACTCCGAGGGCATTGTGAATGGGATCATAAAGCAGGAGGCCAATGAGACAAATGCACAGGTTTAATATCAGAAGCCGGCGTTCCCTAAAGTGGAACGTAGCAAACGGAATTACACAGAACACGGTAAGTGATGCCCGCGACTGAAAAAACGTACTAAGAGGCACGGTATCCACATTCACCTTCCGTGCAATAGTGAGAAACAAGGCTCCAAAAACAAGACCGATAGTGAGTACCGTTCTTCCAGTTCGATGAAACCCGGCCCGATTGATGAATGGAACTGAAAGAATTACTGCATTCGACACAAACGTGGCTACGACTATACTTTCTTCGGGATGGCTAATTGTATGAATTCCGAGAAGAACAAATACAATGATTATTGTCCCAATCGAAATGCTATTAGCTACAATAATATTTCTATTGAGCCACCGCGGATGGTTTAAAGAAGTCCCGTAATAGCGGAATTTGTTTAAGAGGTTTTTCACCTAATGCTCCTGTTACTGCAAATTAAGTGAAAATACAGTAAAGCGGTGGAGTTCCTTAGTTAGACGTAGTGAGATCAATAGGAAGGTGTTGCCTAAGGCTAATTTTGTAAAGGTCCCGCGTTCTGAAACCTTCGCTGCATTTCCCGATCTTTACGTACAAGTTCTTCCTGTGTAGCCTGCAGCTCTTCCATATTCTGTCGCATTTCCTCTTCACGTTGCCGGTTGCTTTCCTCGTTAATGTTGGCTTGCTCCAAAAGATGCTTCATCTTGTAAGTCGTTTGGGAATTCAGAATAGCTGAGGCAAGGAATTCTCCCGCCTTTTGCAGAAAGGAAATCTGATACCCTTCAAAGATTGAAAAGGAGGCTATTTCAATTACGGCCACGGTTTGGACATCGTATTTCAAAGGAACAATTATAAGATGGGCCGGTGTCGAATCACCTAACCCCGAAGTTATTTTTGTATAGCCCTGTGGAATATCTTTTAATTGGAGCGTTTCTCCCTCCAGAAAAGTCTGACCGACAAGACCAGAACCAATTTCGATCCTTTTTTCAACAAACTTTTTCTTTTCAAATGCATAACACGCCGTCAGCTTAAGATATTGATCAGGCTCATCTCCTTCAAGAACGAAAAGACTGCATTGCTGAGCGTTGAGGTATTTGGTAAGGTAGGAAACGCACCGGTCAGCCAGTTCCTGCGAATTCGACTGGTTGTTACGAACAATTTCCGAGAATCTTGCAAGGCCCTCATTCATCCAGTTCCTCTGATCGTCTTCCTGCTTCACGAGTTTTAGCTTCTCGCGCATATCCAGCAGGTTGCCGGCCAGTGTTTCTTTATTCAGCTTAAGATTTTCATCGTTGAGGCCGTTCCAGGTAACATCATATTCCTCGCGGGCCATTGCCTTGATAAAATCGGAAGCAGTCCGAATGTTTTTAATGGAAGTGTTTATAACGACGTTCGCATCGGTCGTTCGATCCGTTCCAGGATCAAACACGAATTTCCTGTCATTTTTTTCGACTTCAAGCAGCAGCTCCTCTCTGGCTTGCCGCTCGATTTTGATCCTTCTCATGAAGAGTATCAAGGCTGGAAGGGCCAGTAAAACCATACATACCTGCAGGATCAGGTTGCCACGGATCGCCGCATTGTACGTTGCCAGCGCATTCTGATTGATATCATCTTCGAACAGGAAAAGCGGTTTCGAAAAATCATCCCACTTTCTCCACACTGCATAACCGCGGTCTTCCCGTAGCATTTCAACAACCTGGTTGAGGCTGTCAATTTTTATTGTCTCGATCATTTTGTTGCAAAACGTAATGTATGCATCTACTTCGATCTTTACGTTCTGAAGCTCTGCAAGCCTGTCATAGCGCTGCTGTTCAAGAATTTGTTGGAGGTTTCGGAAAGTGCCGGAGTTGGTTTCGATAGCCTTTTTATAAGGTTCCAGCATTTTTTCCTCTCTTGTAAGTGCAAATCCCCTCAGCCCGATATCAAGACCGTGCATCGTGCCACTTAGAATTTCTTTTGTGAGTTCTTTTACAAGCTCGGATTGCTTTTGCAGCGCACTGTTCTCTTCTATTATTTGCTTGTTACGAATCGCCATCAACATGCTTGCAACGAGCGCGACGCCTATAACAATAACGATCCAGTTGTTGACTATAAAATTTCTCATAACGTTTATTAAAAAATGACAACAGCATGCGATTATATGCAAAAAATCAAATTTGAACTAGCTATTCCGTTGAATAATGTCACGTTAACCAATTGCCAAATTATGCAATCGTTACCGACCGCTTGGAGTGACGAATGCCATAGCCCCGTGCGCCGGCGCAGGCAGGGGAAATGAAGAGAGATAAGAACTAAGCAATAAGGTGAATAACCGGCGGGTATGCAGCTAACTACTTATCGAACAATTCAAGGAATTCTTTTTTCTTGTTTGCAGATATCTCAAGTTCCTTGTTGTTCTTCATCGTTACGTATCCCCCTTTTCCTTTGGAATAACGGATCACGTATTTGGGGTTTATAAGGTAGGACCGATGGATCCGGAAAAACCGGTGAGTTTTCAAGATGTCTTCAAAGTATTTTAAGGTGCGACAGATAAGAAGCGTCGGTGCGTTCTCAAAAAAGAAACGCGTGAAATTATCCACGGCTTCACAGTAAAGGATCGAATGGATTGAAACGATCTCAAAGCCCTCCAGGGTGGGAAGCATTATCTTTTGTTGCGCCTCTCCATTGATATTATGCAGCAGTACCTTTGCATGTTGCGTATAGTTCTCATTTTGCCGTTCAGCGCGGATCTTTTCAACCGCTCTCAAAAGTTCTTCGATATCGATCGGCTTCAGCAGATAATATGCAGCGCTCTGGTTTAATGCCTGGATGGCATAGTTATCAAATGCGGTGACGAAAACGGTCTCAAACGTAAGGTCCGAACACTTTTCGAGAAGGTCGAATCCATTTCCGTAGGGCATTTCGATATCGAGGAATACAATGTCCGGTTGATGTTTTTTAATGGCATCAAGCCCCGTTGAAACTGATTCACCGTATCCGCATACCGTTACGTCCGGACAATATTTAGCTATATAATTTGCAAGGATGTCCCTGCTGTCTTTTTCATCATCAACGATTACTGCTTTCATACGCCGTTTGTTTGCCTGTTGACGGGGAGGTGGATGCTAACATGCGTCCCTGATCCCCCGGAACCATCGTCAATGTTGACGCGATAATTCGTTTTATAGACTTTATTAATTATCGTCAGACGTTCCTGAATGTTGCGGATCCCCGTAGAGTTGTGTTTTTTCTGGTTTTGGGTCTTTAGCTCGGCTGAACGCTTACGGCCGATGCCATCATCCTGGATATGGACTACCAGGTGCGAATTTTCCTTCGCGAAATGCAGCAAGAGTTTTCCTTTTGTTTCTTTGTAACGCAACCCATGCCATACCGCATTTTCAATGTAGGGCTGGATCAACATAGGGGGCACTTCGATGGATTCGGGATTGATCGACTCGTCAATCTTTATTTCGTATTCAAATTTATCCCTGAACCGGTAATGCTCCAGCTTAAGATAAAGTGAAAGGATCTCCTGCTCTTTAACTAAGGGAATAAAGTCCTCCTGTGAATTCTCCATGACAAGTCTCATAAGCTGCGAAAACTCCGACAAGAATTTGTTTGCCGTTCGTTCATCCTGTTGCGCAATAAAATGATTCACGGAGTTAAGCGCATTAAAGATGAAATGTGGATTCATCTGGCTTCGCAGTGACTTCAATGCCAGCAACTGATTTGCTACTTTGCTCGCCTTGGCGTTTTTGTAGATGAAGTAGGAGGTGGTGGCGGTGATGAGTAGAATAAATAGTAAGCCGTAAATAATAAGTTGTTGACGAAAGACGGTTGCTCTTTCAATGGTGTACTCCTGCCTTCCGATGGAAACATTCTTGGTGAGCTCTTCGATGTCGCGTTGCTGCATGATCAGCGCTGAACGCTGCCGAAGCTCGATCTCATTTAGTGTCTCAACGGCAGCTACAGCCGTACTATATTTTTTGTAGGCTGTAAGTGCCTGCGTGCTCTTGCCATTCTTTTCGTAGAGGTCGGCGAGAACAAGGAACGCGTTGGCTTGCTCACGCGGATTATCTAAGGTGTCAGCGATCCTAGCGGCCTCTTCGATTTCGCGTAGCGCAGCCGTGTTTTCTCCTTTTGCCGCCAACGTCTTGCTGATCGCCACTTTGTCTTTCGTGACCTCCTCCAGATTCTTTGCTTCGAGGTTGAATTGCACGGACTGATTGCGCAGCTCGATCTCGTCGTCATAACGTTTTTGATCCCGCAAAGCGTCAGCGATCTCCTCTTTGGTGTTCTGCAGTGACTGTTCGCCGGCCGCATCCGCAGCTTTGTTCGTCCTCACCGTGTTTAAAGAGTTGTCATAAATGTCCCTGGTCTTTTCGAGATCGTTGGTTCGCGCATAGATCTTCGCGCGCTGATTTTGTACCCTTGTCTCAAATGACGGATCTGCTGTCTTCGTCGCAGGCAGGTTGTCGAGCTGTTTTTTAGCCTCGTCGTAATTCTGCATTTGATAATACACCTCTGAAAGATCGAGGCCATATTCTTTCCTTTCCTGAGATGTTAGTCGCATGGATAGCAATTCCTGAAAGTATTGCAGCGACTGTTGATAGCTCCCCAATTTCAGATGGCACGTTGCCAGTCCACGGAGTGCAGTCCGATAGTCAGGTGACGATGAATACGAATTCTTAAGAATTTCATAGGAGCGGATATAGTTCTCGAGTGCCAGGTTCCATTCCGCAATGCCTTCGTTAATCTCCCCAATAAGCAAATAACATCTTGCTTCGTTTATGGCATCTTCCTGTGCAATGCTGAGGCCTAATGCCTCCTTTACTTTTGCAAGCGCCTGATCGGGATTTGTGTTCTTTAGTTCATTCGCTTCTTTCAGGAGATCTGCTGCATTGCTGGAGAGACCCCTGGACCTAAAAGCTTTATAAGAATCCTTTCCGGAAGCTTTTTCCTTTTTTTGGTCCTGACCGAAGCCATCAAGGCTGCATATCGACAGTAGCAAACATACGATTTGGAAGATCCTGGTCATTTCAGTTTGTCAGATAAGGGGAAAGTTAACACATAAATAAATACGGATTTTTTCGACTTCCGACCGAAAACAGGCCATCACTAAGCCGCATGGCTTCTTCACTCAGTCAGGATCCGTGGTTACGGAGTTATCGTACCCTGGCGAATTCTTTTGGCGTAAAATTCAGCAAACATTATCTACTACTATGAAAACAATTCGCGCCCTGGCAAAACGATTCGTAATGGTCGTTATTCCTTCCGTTATCTTTTCGGTCCTCCTGGTTCCATCCTATGGCCGGCCTGCCGAAACCTTGCCGCCAGCATCAAAAGATCAAACCATAATGCTGGCGTTGCTTTTGGATACCAGCAACAGTATGGACGGACTGATCGACCAGGCAAAGTCACAGCTTTGGAAGATCGTTAACGAGCTGGCTGCAGCAAAATGCAACGACGGCTCCCGGCCGAACATAAAGATCGCCCTGTACGAGTACGGCAACGATAATCTTCCTGCATCGGAAGGATATATTCGCCAGGTGAATGGTTTGACAGACGATCTCGACCTTATTTCGGAAAAGTTATTTGCACTCTCAACCAATGGCGGTGCCGAGTTTTGCGGCTACGTTATCAAAACATCGTTGAGTCAGCTTGCGTGGTCTGCGTCAAAAGCTGATTTAAAAATAATTTTTATCGCAGGCAATGAACCCTTCACGCAAGGAGGAGTTCCATTTCGCGAGGCATGTGCGTTAGCAAAGGAAAAAGGTGTTGTGGTTAATACGATCTTCTGCGGCAACTATAACGAAGGATTGCGAACAGATTGGAAGAGCGGCGCCGATATCACGGGAGGAAGTTACATGAGTATCGAACAGGACAGGAAAACAGTGTACATCCCAACTCCTTACGATGATCGGATCGATGCCTGCAATGACAGACTGAACAACACCTATGTTTATTACGGAGCGACTGGCGCCTACAAGAAAGAAAATCAGGCATCGCAGGACAAAAATGCCGAGAGCTATAGTCGGGAGAACAAGGTGGAACGGGCAGTATCAAAAAGCTCACACGCCTATAAGAACTCTACATGGGATCTGGTAGACGCGACCAAGGACAATGAAAAGGTTCTGATGGAAACGAAAGAGGAAGAGCTTCCGAAAGAAATGAAAGGGATGACGATGGAACAACGAAAGGCGTATGTGAAACAAAAGGCAGATGAACGTAAGACTATTCAATTGGAAATTCAGTCTCTTAATAAGAAGCGCATGGAATACATTGCAGCTCACACCTCTCAGGGAAACAAAGAAGCGATGCTGGATGCTGCGATGATTAATGCAATTAAGCAGCAGGCAAAGACGAAGGATCTTACGTGGAAGTAAATGCATCAATGAATCGCCCGCGTAGCGAAGCATCTTCATCGACAGGGTCCGCGCAGGGAAAGGAAGTGCATTAAACGTAATGCGGCTCTATCGGATAAAGATCCTTCGCAGCGCCGAGGCGTTTATTGTTCGCGGTAAAAGAATGCTTTTTAGAAGCTGTATTCATTGTGCAAATCACAGCTCAGGATGACGGACTAAATACTAAGAAAAGGACTCCGTCATGCTGAGCTGTGGTTAACGCAAAACAACGATCGGTCTGCACGAATTGAAAAGGAATGTGAATCAACGAATCGTTCGTGTAGCGAAGCATCTTCATCGGCAGGGTCCGCAGTGGGAAAGGTAGTGCATTAAAGGTAATGCTGCTCTTTCGGATAAAGATCCTTCGCAGCGCCGAGGCGTTTATTGTTCGGGGTGAAAGAATGATTTTTAGAAGCTGCATTCATTGTGCAAGTCACAGCTCAGGATGACGGACTAAATACTAAGAAAAGGACTCCGTCATGCTGA
>DASVBA010000171.1:0-5476 GCA_036376095.1 Chryseolinea sp. | reverse complement strand
ACCATCAACCAGCACTGCCGAAAACACAAACCTGTCGATTTGATCCGTAAAGTCTACGCTTGGAGTATATTTCAAAACAAAAGGATCCATCTGTGTCAGCTCCCCTTTTTCAGGATTTTCCGAGATCGTCACGGACGCGCTGACAAATGACTGTTTGATAACTGATCTAAGGTCGATTACAGTGGATGTACCCGGAAGAATATAAAATTCAGTTTGAGAGAACGTAACCTGGTTTGTCGGTTCTATAAAATCTTCTTTGAACGAATCACACCCAACGACAACAACAAGCACCAGCCAGACCGACCTACGCCTTAATATCAAATCGAGGAATATTCTCATTGGTCAGTTAGGGTCTTTAATCGTATGACCGGGCAAAAGGTAAAAACGTTGCGTCTGACTAGGTGTAAAATAAGTTAGTCAAAAACTCCGACGAAGAGAAGCCTGGAAAGGATTAATAAATGGTAATATTTTCCCGTCCCGATTTTATGACACGCTGCCACTTCGCGGGAGCCTTCTCTTCACGGAACTCATCACGACCTTTTTTATGACGTCATTAATGAGTGCTCATTCAACGGCGCGCTTGCTGATCCACTGCGTTCTAACGGCTATACTTTATTATTTTATCCGAGCATAGAATATATGCCACGTTTGACGATGGAACTGATATTTCCAACGGAAAACCATCCAGCTGTTCGGTCAGATCGACCCACGTTTTACCCTGGTCCGTGCTCTCGCTTATTGTCAAAATTTGTGAGGCCGGATCTACGGAAGGATTGGACCCGCTAATTCCAATAGCAATACCAAGGGCACCATCGGGCGAAAACCCCTGCGAAAGGATCGCGTAAGGGAAGCTGATCACCGGCTTCCATGTTTCCCCATTTTCAGCTCTGACAATCGTGCCGGGAGTGGTGACGGACAAACCGGACGAAAGGCCCGCACAGATAACATCCTTGGATGTAATTGCAAATGAAGTAACAAAGTTGTTATCCATGGATCTTGTCCAGGATTCGCCTCCATCTGTTGTTGTATAAATCCCGTTTGCATCGTAAGCATACCCCACAAGGTCGGTGGCAAAGCGAATGTTCAATTGCCCATGTTCGCTTATAGTATTGAATGCTTCATCCCACGTTTCTCCACCGTCGATCGTCTTGAAAATTGTATGATAAAATAATGGGTAAAAATAATCTTGTCTTGAAGAGCTCCTGAATCCTGTAAGGGAGGAGGTGAAAAAGATCGAATTCACGGGCTCATCCAAATCCGCTCGTCTCCACGACTCGCCGCCATTTGTAGTCACCATCGATCCTCCCCAACAAACATCAGCAAACCAACATCTTGAAAAAGCGGCAAACCCTGTATCCTTATCCAGGAAATATATCTCATGAAAATCCAACAAATCCTCTCCGCCCGTTGGAAAGAATAATGAACTCCAGTTCTTTCCTCCGTTCGTAGTTTTATAAATCTCATTTTCTCCGGAGATAAACCCAGTCATCTCGTCAACAAAAAAAATGTCCTTAAAGCTTGACTGAATATCAAGGACCTCCACTTTCCTTTTGTTAAATGAAACTAATCCAAAAGACACAACTTCGCCGGTAGATGCGGATAAGCCATACACCAGCTCATCACTTTCAGAGAAGGAAGCACCTGGTGTGTATATTATAGAGTCTCCTACAACGACCGCGTCTCCAAACTTGGGCGCTAAATGAATAAAAGCACTCACCGGTCCGGTCCGGCCACAAACGTGATCGTTTTCTAAAACATGGACGGAAGCGGTACTTGAAGACTTTAGGCGGACGTTGTCCTCCACGGCATAAACACCGCACGGAAAATCTTTTTCACTCACGATCATATGGACAGTAATTGTTTCATTCACTAGGGTGGTACCATCATCGAGTACTGCCGAAAAGACAAATTGGTCCTTCCCATCGCTAAAATCCACAACCGGCGTATACTTCAAAACAAAAGCATCCATCTCAGTCAACGTACCCTTTTTAGGGTTCTCAGAGATGATTAATGATACATCTATAAAAGACTTCTTGATAACAGATCTTAGGTCAATTACAGTCGATAAGCCCGGAAGAATGTAATATTGTAATTGGGTGAACTCAATCAGGTTTGCCGGTTCGATGAAATCATCCTTGAACGAATCACAAGCAAGAAAGGTGAGAAGGACCAGACAAATCCATTTTCGCTTCAGAAGGGTAATGAGTAACGTTATCATGGTCATTCGGCTCTTTAAATAGTTTGACCAGTCGAAGAGTGAAAACGTTGCGTCTTCTTCGAAACTCGGTTAAGTATGTAAAAATGCCTTGAAGATGACCTGGTTTGAAAGGACTAAAAAAAGGAGTCAACCATGACCGCTATGTTAAGACAAAACCCGGCCGGCATCCTTCTGTCAGCTTAACAAATTGTAAAGTCGCCTGATGAAGGTTCGACCTGGATCTTTCTCTCTATTCTGACCTTAAACCCGTTGCAGGATTGGTCATCGCAGCCCTGATCGCCTGGAAGCTGACCGTCACAAAAGCGATTATCAATCCCATAACGCCCGCCGCGACGAATACCCACCATTGTATTTCGATGCGATAGGAAAAGTCTTCCAGCCATTTGTTCATGGCAAAATATGCGACCGGAATGGCAAGAACATTGGCTATCAACACCAGCTTCACAAAATCCTTTGAAATGAGACTTACAATGCCTGCTCCGTTAGCGCCAAGAACCTTGCGAATACTGATCTCCTTGATCTTTCGCTCTACAACAAAAATGGTAAGTCCAAATAATCCGAAACAAGCTATTACAAGTGAAAGTCCACTAAAAGCATAGAAGAGAGACTGCATCTTTTGTTCGTTACCATACTGCCTCCTGATATCCTCATCAACAAAAGTATACATAAGGGGAACTTCCGGGTTGATGGTTTTCCAGGTACTCTTTAGATGTTCAATGGCACCGTCCGCATGCGAGGCGTCGACTTTTAAGGATATCGTGCCCGCAAAACGCGCGTAATGCATCATCACCGCTTCTACCGGCTTGTGGAGGCTTTCGAAGTGAAAGTCTTTTATTACACCCACTACGTACTTAGCATCTTCACCTTTACCGAATCGCTTGCCGATAGCGTTCTCGTTCTTTTCCCAGCCGAATGTCTTCACCGCTGTCTCGTTCACGATAACCGCTTTTGTCGTATCCGATGGAAAGTCAGAGGAAAAGAATCTCCCTGCAGCAATAGACATATCATACGTAGCCAGGTAATCCGGATCGACTTCATACTGGTAGAGGCTCGTGGAAATTTCTTCACCCTTAAGATCTTCTGTCGTAGTCCAACCATTTCCAAGGCCACCCACCACGTTTCCGTTGTGTTTGCTTACACGCTTGATGTTAGGATTTTTCAGCAGTTCGTTTCGGAGAGCGTCGTAATTGGAAGTGACCTCCCTCCCATAATTTCCGTCGACCTGGATAATTGCCGTGCCATCATATCCCAACGATTTATTTTGAATGAACTGCATCTGCAGCACGATTACAAGGAGCGAGGCCACGAGCGCTATCCCTGTAGCAAACTGAAAAACAACAAGGCTCTTTCGTGTCAAATTCCCCTTAGCTCCCATCGAGAAGTTTGCCTTTAAAGCTGCGGCCGGGTTATAAGAGGAAAGCGATAGCGCGGGGTATATGCCAGAAATAAGAGAAACGCCAACGACGAAGGCGCAAATGATCACAACGTTTAGCAGCGTCAGGTCGAACGAATATGGCTGACCGATCCACGCCGAAAACGACGGCAGAATAGCTTTTACTATTGATACAGCCAGTACAACGGAAAGCGTAGTGATCAACAATGTTTCGGTCAAGAACTGCATGACCAATTGTTTCTTAGCTGCACCAAGGACCTTGCGTACCGACGTCTCCTTACTTCTTTTTATCGCTCCTGCTGTAGTGAGATTGATATAATTAATACATGCAAGCAAGAGGACGATGAGCCCGACGGCCGCAAAAGTATTCACTCTGGCGGTACTTCCATTACCAGGAGCGTCATACCGAAGGCGTGAGTGAAGATGTATCGATTCGATGGGTTGAAGAAAATAGTAGTAACTCATGTCGTATTCTCTCCATTCCTTTTCTGAGAAACGAGCTACGACTTCGTTTAGCTGTTTCTCAACTTCATTTGGATCTTCGTTGCCGGAAATGTGCACATAGGTCCAGGGCCAGCCTCCCAGCCACATTTCATCGACCTCAAAATTGTTGCGTTCCTTTGCCCGCTTCTTTACGTATTCTGAGGATAATAACAAATCGAACTGGATATGTGAGTCGACTGGCGGATTGGCCGCGACGCCGCTGACGATCATAGGGGCAATGCCATCAATAAGTAAATTTTTTCCCAGCGCTTTATCAACGCTGCCAAAGTATTTGATGGCCAATCTTTCTGTCAGCACAACATCGTTTGGCGTGGCAAGCACTTTATCAGCCTGACCTGTGATAAGCTCAAATCCAAAGAAGGTGAAAAAGTTGGGATCTGCCGACATGCAGTTTGACTCCACAAAATGTTCTTTCTCAACAGTAACCTTGAATCCTTCCCTGAACAACCTGCAAGCTGAAGTAATTGATGTCAACAGCTTAGGCAACTGTGCACCCAGGGCAGGTCCCGAAGGGGCTTGTGAAAATGATTCACTTTCACTCTTGAATGTATTGGATACGCGATATATTCGGTCGCCATCAGGATGGAATTTATCAAAAGACAGTTCTCGTTGGAGCCAAATTCCGATAATCAAGCACACTACGACGCCGATGGTGAGTCCGAGCACGTTCAGGGAGGTATACTTTTTATCGCGCAGTATTACGCGAACGGCGGTAATGAGGTAATTCTTTTTCATAGGACTCAACCCTTTTCCAATTCGATGCCAAAGATAAAGGGCGAACGGGCCTTAAAAAACGGGAAAAAATCCTTCAGGCGATGCGAATGTGAACAAAGTTGTTCGCGGGCGGGCGGGCATCACTCCGACGGATCGTCACCAGCCTGTATCGCCTTACCGTGGCCAGGTACACAAGCTCGGCCGCCCACAAACTACAGCTTCCAAATTGTTTGTCTATTGCGTACATTCCAAAAATCAAAAAAATTTTCAGCCTGAATCCATCACAACTATGAACTCAATTACACGAAGATCATTTATCATGAAAAGTGCGGCTGCTGTTGCGGGCGCGTCAGTACTTGCGCCGGGATTTCTCAGCGCAAAGAACCCTGGAAAAAATTCAATAGGTTTCCAAAGCTGGATAGTAAGGGAATCGATAGAAAAAGACTTTACCGCCACGCTTAAAGACATGGCAGCAATGGGGTATAATAGTATCGAGATGTGCTCACCCCCGGGCTACGCGAAAATGGGATTCGGTGTCCTCGAAAAGTACAAGGCGCCCGAATTGAAAAAGGTCATATCCGATGCAGGCTTCGGCTGTATCAGTTGTCACTATGGATTTAAAGAGTTAAAGGAACACGGGCAGGAAC
>DASVBA010000166.1:0-11575 GCA_036376095.1 Chryseolinea sp. | reverse complement strand
ATCCGACGCAAAGGCCCACTTGGTAATATGATCCGGTTCATTCCAATATTTCCACACTTTATCTACCGGGGCCTTGACCGTTGACTCTACTGTAATGGAGATTTTTTCTTTCGTCGCCATATGGTTATGATTTGGTTGTTTGTTGTTACTAATTATACGACAAACATAGAAGAATGAATATAATTTAATGCTGGTAGATAACGACAATTTCTGGGGTGAATTGCGACATAGGTGAGGGTATAGGGTATAAAGGTATAAGGATCTGGAAAATGTAACGTTGCTGGAAACGGACAGTGTTGTATTGAAAACGAACGTCAAAGGGTAGTTAGATTACATTTAAGAGGCTGTTTGCTGTTTCACATCGTTCTGGCATGATTGTGTTATAAGGCCACACATTAAATCAAGCGTATGAAGAAACTCTTACTGTGCTTGTTGATCAGCCGTACTGCATTGCACGCATTCTCACAAAAGTCAAAGGCAAAACTTAAATCAGCATCTCCAATAAACATACCGATGGAGGCATCCAACTGGGAGCACGATGCAAATCAGGTTGAATTCGTAACACACCGATCTGTGCCTGCGGTGAAGGGTAAGAATGGAGCCTACTATCAGATATTCCTGAAGGACCAGGTATTTTCAAACGGTACAATCGAGTTTGATGTCGAATTGATAGGAATGGGTTTTCCCGGCATAAACTTCCGGATGGCTGAGGATCGTAAGAACGGCGAGAACTTTTATATCCGTTCCTTCGGTCCGGTAACGCCCGAAACGCGAACGACGCTCCAGTACGCAGCGATCATTGATGGCATGAGCATTTGGGATCTCTCCGACGAATATCAATCTGGTGCGATAATCCACCAGCAAGGCTGGAACCATGTCAAGCTCGTGATTTCCGGCAAACAACTAAAAGCCTATGTGAATGATATGACAAAACCTTCGCTTGTTGTGCCGGAGCTCGAGGGCCGTCGTGACAGCGGATCAATTTCGCTCTCGGGCAATGTGATCTATGCAAACCTCGTTATAAAGCCAGATGCAACGGAAGGGCTGAGCACCGAGCCGGGATATATTTCAACGTCTAACGATACCCGCTACATTCGAGACTGGAGTGTCAGCGCCCCGAAAGATTTTCCGTTCGGGAAAGATATTCTGATGCCTTTGCCAAGTGCCTTTGGAAATGTACAAGCTTCTGATTTGCCTGACAGTGCCACTACGTGGACCGACGTAAAGGCTGAGGCCAGAGCCGTGGTTAACCTGAGCAGAACTTTTGGCTCGGTAAAAAATGATGGCCGCCGCCTCGTATGGCTCAAGACTCATCTGTACTCATCGAAGCCACAGGATAGAGTTTTGAATTTTGGATTTAGTGATGAGGTTTGGATGTTTATAAACGGCCAGCTGGTCTACGTCGACAAAAATTATTTTGGTACCCCCAGTCAGATGTCAAAGGGAAGATGTGTTATCGAAAATACCAGCATAAGACTGCCTTTGAAAGAAGGTAAAAATGAAATCCTCATTGGACTGGCAAACTATTTTTACGGATGGGGAATAGTAGCAAGACTCGATGATACGGAAGGTATAACCATGTCGCCTCCCCCCCGGAATCCGTAATTGCACTTTGTATTAAGAACAAATGACTCTTAAGTATATACAACTTGCGTTCAGGCACATTTGGAATGACAAAGCCACTAGTTTGCTTAACATTTTTGGCCTTGCATCCGGCATTGCTACTATCACGCTACTCTCATTCTATATATACAAGGAAACAAGTTTCGACAGTTACCACAATGAACCAGGCAACCTTTACCGCGTTGTTTTAGATCTAAAGATCGGCAGCCAGCAAAACACGATGGCATGGACCTCGGGCCCACTCGCCACACGGTTACGAGATCTTACGCGCATAACCGAATCGGTCCGGCTGTTTCGCTACCGCTCTCCGTCAGTAATCTTGAAAAAAGGAACATCAGCAAGTTTTACCGAGGAGAATTTTATCTGGGCCGATAGTAACGTGTTCAATGTATTCAAATATACATTTGTCAGCGGTGACCCAGCCACAGCGTTGTCAAGACCTAATACCGTCGTAGTTTCTGAAACAACATCAAAAAAATATTTCGGCGATCAGGATCCTGTTGGCAAGATGCTTTTCAACGTTACATTCAACGCCGACTTCGAGATCACGGGTGTATTTGAGGACATGCCGGAGACCTCTCACTTTAAAGCCGACATGATCTGTGCATTACAAACCCTTCCCAGGCTTTGGGGAGATCAGATGCTAACGTCATGGGGCAATAATTTTCTGTACACCTATATAAGGACCGTTTCGGAAACTGACCGAAAAGTCCTGGAAAAAGAAATCCGTGAGTTGGTAAACAAAAATTTGCCCCCTTCAAAAGAAGTAACGTATGATTATATTCTTCAACCTCTGACCAGCATTCACCTTCATTCGAATGTTCAAAACGAGTGGCAATCCAACTCGGACGTTGTGTATGTTTATATCCTGGTCTTTGTTGCTGTATTGGTGTTGTTGGTTTCCATTATCAACTATATAAATCTCTGGATTGCGCGTTCAGAACGTCGCACGCATGAGATCGGCGTACGCCTGGCGATCGGTGGCGGAAAAAAAGAATTGGCCTTTCAATTCTTTTCAGAAAACGTTGTCCATGGCATTTTATCATTCTCGTTGGGCGTCGCACTAAGCGGGCTGCTGATTCCCCTCGTAAATGATATGCTCGGAGAAGACCTGGAACTCGCCAGCGAAACAAGGTTTAAGATATGGGGAATTACGGCAGGTGTCGTGTTCATACTTATGGCCCTTGCGTCCTTGTATCCCATCCAGACGATCATACGAATAAAACCGGCGATTGCCATTAAAGGAACAGTCGTGAAACTGAGACAAGGGATTGGTCTATGGCATGGACTGATCGGCTTTCAGATTATGATTGCAACGGTGTTGATAACCGGAGCGCTGATGGTTAACCGTCAAATGAAGTTTATACAGGATACCCCTGTCGGTTATGATGCCGAGCGCCTGCTGAATGTCACTTTGTTGTCTGACGCTTCTCAGGCGAACTATCAGCGATTTAAAAATGAAGTCCTTCTGAACCCACGCGTAAAATCAGCAAGTGCGACCTCGCACCAACTCGGGAGTATGCTTTATCAGTCTGGATACGTCATTCACAACGCAGGTGAAAATACGGAGGTATTGTGGCAGCGCATTCACGTCGATCACGACTTTTGCAGAACATACGGAATTGATATTGTGTCTGGCCGCGATTTCGACAAAGCGATAGCCGGGGATACAACTAATTTCATTGTTAACGAAGTCGCTACTTGGGGCTGGCGAATCCCAGCGACGCAGTAGGTCTTGAAGTTGGCTATGGCGAAGGCTTACGAGGTAAAATTGTGGGCGTAATGAAGGATTTTCATTTCAAAACCCTTCACTCCGCAGTGGAGCCCCTTATCATACACATTGTGCCAGAACGGTTCCGAATGATAACACTTAATGTTGACCAGGGCGAGTTGCAGCAAACAATTGCGTGGATCAAAGACAAATGGAAAGATTTTGATCCTGATGCCCCTTTTGTGTATGCTTTCCTTGGCGACTTTAATAAGAAAAACTACGGCTTCGAACGAAAATTCGGAAAGCTCATCCTGTTTTTTACCGTCATTGTATCAATACTTTCCGCTTGTGGACTTATAGGCCTCAATCTCTATGTAGTGAACCTTAGAAAAAAAGAGATCGGTATTCGCAAAGTGTTGGGAGCGCAGGTTCAGGATCTTTTGATCAGCTTATTAAAAAGATTTGCAACAATTACCCTCATTGCATTTTTACTATCCGTTCCGCTGAGCTGGTATTCATTGACGGCCTGGCTGAACAGCTTCGCCTATAAAGTGAATATCAGCGCGGGATTGTTTATCGTTGCCGGGATCATAACGGCAACGCTTTGTAGCTTGTCGGTTGCATTACCCTCGCTTAGAGCTGCAGCCTCCAATCCTGTAAATGCGCTTAAGGAGAACTGATCGTCACGACAACCTCGTAGTTACACGACATACTCAGCAAAGAAAAAATCCCAGAAGTTAAACATGCTGCAAGATAGCTCTCTTGAGATGTTCAGTCGGAACAACCCCCGATTGCCGCCACACAACGTTACCACCTCTGAACAACATCAGCGTGGGTACACTTTGCACCTGGTAAGCAGATGCCACTTGTGGGTTCTTGTCGACATCAATTTTTATTATTCTTACCATATCTCCCACTTCCGATTTTAACTCAGCCAGAATTGGCGCCATCATCTTGCAAGGGCCGCACCATTCTGCGGAAAAATCGACAAATGTGGGCTTTTCGCCATTGATCAAATCAGAAAAACTAGCCTGCGCCATACAATTTACCTTTATTCAATGCTGATAACACGCTTATTTATGTCCAAGTTCTAACCTGCCTATAAATATTTCAGATTCTCCACCAGCTGAAGTTCCTATCGCGCGTACGGAAAAAAAACGCACTTATAATAGCAATTCATATGACTTTCATCAGTGAGATCGTTAGAAATAAGCCCGATATTTATATTTCAACACATAAGAACATGAAGACAATACTGCTTGCGCTTATACTACCAGCAATACTCACTGTCATTTCCTGTAGCGATAACGATGATCCTGGTAATTCAGCGGCGGCAGTAGAAAATGCCGTGAAAGCCGGAACATGGAGGATTACAAGGTTTGAAGACTCCGGCAATAACGAAACTTCGATGTTCAGCGGATACAATTTTGCTTTTGATGCCAGCGGTACGGTAACCGCCGGCAACGGAAGCAACATCTTCATTGGAAGCTGGAGCGTTACGGACGGAAAGAGCAACGATGATAGCTCGGATCACCTGCATTTTAACCTAAACTTCAACGTGAACAATTCTTTCGAAGAATTAAGCGATGACTGGAACTTCGTCTCATACACTTCCTCTAAGATCGAATTGATCCACGTCAGTGGCGGCAATGGCGGCACCGATTACCTGACTTTCGAACGCAACTAAGGGCGTTGCGTGATGTACGTGGTTCAACCTGTCGCCGGACCGAGTCCGCATCAACTCACTTCTATCCTAAGATGCTGAATGTCTTTAGCTATTTTTTTTGCGGAATTTATTTCTCACAATCTACATGCATGTGAAGTTAGACCCCAGAACCGTGATTAATTCCCCCGAATGAGAAGCTCCGAGGCATAAATTTTTCCTGGCATAAAAATTATTCTTTCACAAGTGTTGACCTCTTTGTGGGAGTGGCGCCTGAACTTGAGTTTCATACTTGGGTTTCTGGTCTGAGAACATATCCCTTGAACTTGATCTGGGTAATACCAGCGAAAGGACAAGAGGCCCAACCAGGGGCTGCATTAAAATGCAGCCCCTGTATTTATTTGGGATTGATTCAAATGTTCAAATAAAAAAAGGAGGTAATTATGTCACTGGTAAAACGATCCGATTGGCCTCGTAGCAGTTCGATGCTTGCCGATCTCTTTGACAATGACCGATTCTTTAGTTCTCCGTGGCTCGGTGCACGAAATTCGCCAGCAGTCAATATTAAAGAGAATGAAAAAAACTACGAGGTTGAACTTGCAGCACCCGGATACGACAAAAAGGACTTCACCATTTCAATCGATCACGGCCTTCTGACCGTATCTGCTGAACGTCGTGAAGAAAAAGAGAACAAAGAAGACAACTATACCCGCAGAGAATTTGGATACAGTTCCTTTTCACGTTCATTCAATCTTCCGACGAACACAAACGAAGAAAATGTGGACGCCAAATACACCGACGGCGTGCTGAAATTGACCATTGAAAAAATCAACGAACCCAACGCTAAGCCTCGAAAGCAGATCTCAATCAAGTAAAGGTTTATGTGAAAGACCTGGATTCCTTATTCAGGTCTTTTTTACTGGCCAAAGAATGTCTTAAAAAAACCAAAAATCAAAAATATATAAATATGAGCCATGAACGATTTCAACGTTGCATAGATGCATGCATCGCTTGCGCCGCGGAGTGTAAACACTGCGCCTCAGAATGCCTTAAAGAAGACAATGTCTCAATGCTCGGACCATGTATACAATTGGACATGGAATGCTCCCTGGTGTGCCTGTCGACCGCACAACTAATGATGATCGGTGGGGAAAATGCATCTTTGCTTTGTAATGCATGCGCCGACATATGCCTTGCCTGCGCTGAGGAATGTCAGAAGCACGACATGGATCACTGTCTGCGTTGCGCCGAAGAATGCAGAAGATGTGCTGTGGAGTGCCGTGAGATGGTGGAACAACACGCGTAAATTATACGCAAACACAACCATCTGTACTGGTCGATAAACAACAATGCGTAATTGTAATGTCTGACGGTTGCTTCAGGGAAATCGTTGCTTGACCTGCCTCAATTGTTATGAAAATATAAGGAAGTCAGCCTTTAAAGAACCTTAACCTATGATCGCTATGTTTGAACAATACGAAGCCGATGCCAGCAAATTTGTGAGCGAAGTCTCTCAGGAACTCGGTAATGAAGGTAATCATCAGGCCAGCATTCGAATAATGACCAGCGTATTGCATGCTATCAGGGACCTTTTGACGGTGGAGGGTTCATTACATCTCATTTCGCAATTGCCCCTTTTGATCAAGGGTATTTATGTGTCAGGATGGCATTTGGGTGCAAAAGAAAGAATCAAAGACAAAGACGAGCTCATCGAGCGGTTGTTATTACAAAATACACGAACTGGTCCGGTGGACTTTGGGACGGATGAAAAAGCGATAAGCAACCTCATGGCTATCATACGTGTACTACAAAAGCACGTTTCGCCGGGAGAAATAGCAGACGTAAAAGCACAGTTCCCGCCTGAGCTTAAGGATCTCTGGACGTCGGGAGCTACCGTCTGATCCACAATCCACCATGACTGGTTAGTCTGTCTACAAATTGCTAAAAGCTGAAAAATGAAAGTACTCATCTTCGGAGCATCCGGCGACACCGGCCGTCTGCTCGTTTCATCGGGGCTGCAACATAGTCATGGGATCACCGCTTTTGTTCGAAATCCATCCAAGCTGAATATCCACCACCACGAAAATTTGAAGGTTGTCAAAGGAGATGTAAGTGACTATAAAAAAGTAGAATCTGCACTCGACGGTCACGATGCTGCTATCTCTGCACTGGGTGCACCGACGCCACTTAAACGGAATCCAACATTGATCAAAGGGATTGACAACATCGTCACGGCAATGCATAGGCAGAAGGTGGGCCGCTTCATTTATCAGTCATTCCTGGGTGTCAGTGAATATCGGTCGGAATTGGGATTCGTGCTTGATAAAGTTATGCCCTTTGTAATGAGGAATGTTATCAAAGATCACGAAGCAAAAGAACAAACCATCGTTAATAGCGATCTTCAGTGGACGATCGTTCGCTGTTCACTGTTAACTGATGGACCTGCAACAGAAAAATATCGCGACGGCGAACATATCACATCCTCTTTTTTACTTCCGATGGTCTCGCGGGCAGATGTTGCAGAATTCATGATCAGGCAACTGACTGATGCCAAGTATAACTATAAGAAGCCGCGTCTTATGTATTAGGTATAAGGATATAGGGTATAAGGTATAAGGTGGTATAGGGTATAAGGTATCAGGGTATAGGGTATAGGGTATAGGGTATAAGGTATAAGGGTATAGGGTATAAGGGTATAGGGTGAAGGGCCAAGATTGAGCGTCCGCAGTATTCATAAGCGTACAGTCAGTCAGTAGGATCTGCACTCCTTGGTGGAGGTGAATGGGAATATTCTTCAAAATCAAGGGAATACGAATATCTACGTGCACGTGTAACCTTCGGCACCAAATCTGGTAGTAAGGAAGCAACCTTCCGAACGGAGGTACCTTATACCATATAACTTATACCCTGCCTCATGATCCGTCATAACGTACTCATCGCCTACAGGAACTCTCTCCGCTACAAAAGTTCATTCTTTATTAACCTCATCGGATTGTCAACGGGCCTGGCCTGTGTAATCCTCATTTTCCTATGGGTGAACGATGAGCTGCGCATGGACCAGTTCCATGCTCATGGCGATCGATTATACCAGGTGCTGGAAAATGTCGATCAGGGTACCGGGATGATTACCAGGTTTTCAACGTCCGGCCCAACAGCGGCGGCCATGGCAACCGAAATGCCTGAAGTCGAAATGGCAGTCACATCAACGTTGCAATGGGGAGCTTCCTTCGTTGCCTCCACAGAAGATAAAGATATATCCGCTACAGGTGTTTATGCGGACGTGGATTTCTTCCGCATGTTTTCGTACGATCTTTTGCAGGGTGATCCGAAGCAGGTACTGTCCGATAAAAAAGGTATTGTCATCGACGAATCGCTCGCCATCAGTCTTTTTGGAAAAAGTGACGATGTAATCGGAAAAATGGTAACGATAAATCACGATAAGCAATATCAGGTTAGCGGCGTCATGAAGGATATAGCTCTCAATTCATCGCATCAGTTTAATTTTGTCGTCAGCTTCGAGGAATTCAGGGAACAAAATGAATGGGTAAGAAACTGGTTTAACACTGCACCACAGACGCACGTGCTCCTGAAACCAGGAACGGATATCGCACAATTCAATAAAAAAATATTTGACCTTGTAAGAACAAAGACCGAAGGCAAAGCGAACCATCGCTCACCTTTTGTCAGGCTTGAATCGGAAGGATACCTGTACGGTCGTTACGAAAATGGTGTACTTGCCGGCGGGCGAATTGATTACGTCAAACTGTTCTCAATCATTGCGATATTTATTCTCCTGATCGCTTGCATCAATTTCATGAACTTGTCAACGGCACGCGCTTCGCGAAGGATTAAAGAAGTAGGCGTTAAAAAAGCCATCGGTGCAATGAGAAGAAACCTGATCTCCCAATACCTGGGTGAATCTACGTTAACCGCCTTATTTTCCTTTGGCGTTGCCATTTTGATGGCATGGGCCCTGTTGCCGAAGTTTAACGAGATCACTGCTAAACAACTTAGCTTGAGTATTGATCCGGCGGTTACGCTATTCGCAATAATAATCGTCACCGTCACTGGTGTGATCGCCGGGAGTTATCCGGCGTTATATCTTTCAAGGTTCAGTCCTGCCGCAGTATTAAAAGGAAAACTCAGCAGCCTGACCGGTGAAGTATGGGCACGAAAAGGACTGGTGGTTTTTCAGTTTGTATTGTCAATCATGCTGATTGTATCGGTATGGGTGGTGTACGAGCAGATCAATTTTATCCAGACACGAAATCTCGGCTACAATAAAGACAACATTATCATCCTGAGCCGTGAGGGAAATATCTCTCAGAAACAGGAAGCGTTCTTCAATGAAGTAAGGAACGTGCAGGGCGTTGTTGGCGCTTCCGCATCAGGACACGATATGACGGGACACAACGGTGGAACTTACGGCGTGGAGTGGACCGGAAAAAATCCCGATGACCGTACCGAATTTGAGCGTTTTATGGTCGACTATGGTATGATTGAATTGCTGGGCGTTGAAATGAAGGAAGGAAGATCTTTTTCGAAAGATCACTCCACCGAAAAAGAAAAGATCATTTTCAACGAAGCTGCTATTGCATTTATGGACATGAAGGACCCTATCGGAAAAAAAGTAAAACTATGGGGTGAAGACAAAGAAATTGTCGGTGTTGTCAAAGATTTCAACTTCGAATCATTTCATGAACAGGTGAAGCCGCTGTTCTTCTTTCTGGCACCCGAAAACGCCGGCAACATCATGATCAGGATAGAACGCGGACAAGAGCGGGAAACCATTGCGCGACTGGAGAAATTCTACACGACATTCAATCCGGGATTTCCTTTCAATTACAGATTCCTCGATGAGGATTACCAGGAACTCTATACCGCCGAGCGTCGTGTTGCGACACTTTCAAGATATTTTGCTGTGCTAGCCGTGCTTATATCCTGCCTCGGTTTGTTTGGTCTTGCCGCATTCACTGCCGAAAGACGAATGAAGGAGATCGGCATCCGCAAGATCCTGGGTTCAAGTAATCGTGGTATCGTTTACCTCTTGTCAGGCGAATTCACAAAAATGGTCCTTATAGCAGTCGCAATAGCCTTACCGGCGAGTTATTACATCGTAACGTTGTGGCTGGACGGATTTGTATTCCGCATCGACGTTCAATGGTGTTTCTTTGCCTGCTCCGGTCTGGCGGCGTTGTTTATCGCATGGCTTACCGTTGGCATACAAACGTTCAAGGCTGCCCGGGTTAATCCGACAGAGTGTTTAAGGAGCGAGTAAGTAGTAAGTAGTGGATTTCGCCCAAATTTTCTTTATCCACACGCTCATAACCTCCTCACTCACGATTAACGAATCACGATTAACGATTAACGATTAACGATTAACGATTCTGTGGCGCGGAGGGCTTTAACCTCGATCTTGGCGCGAAACGCGCCACGCATTTATCAGCGACTATGCTATCGCGCCACCGGCACTGCCTGAAAGAGTAAAGATTTTCACTCCTTCGTTTTGTGGCTTGCCCTATGTGGAGATTTCTGGTAACGCTCCCGATCCTCCCCGACGCGTCGGGGCTGCTTCTACTTAGTTAGCTTAACCTCCAGCCCATAACCCGGCTATATTACATTATCACTCTAGCAAATTCTTCTCCAAACAATTTGGGACGAATCGCCCACGAAACTTATTACCCCGTCCTCTCTACAGAAGCAAGAGGCGTGCCTAGACTTTTTTACCGCAGAAAACGCAGAACGAACCCACGCAAAAGTCGCAGAATAATACCACTACGGTCTTTTCGAATGTTGGCTTTCCCTGCGCCCCTTTTGCGTCCTTGGGTCTCTGCAGTAAAACACACCGCACACCCCATTCTCGAAACTCTTACAACTTATAACAGACAATCTCCGTCGGACTCACCCGATAATACACGTGATTGAAAATCTGATCTACATCATACTCCGGTTCCTTGTCATTTTTAATATCAATAGCCCTGAGAATCTCACCATTCGTCTTACTTACCTGCACAAGCTGATTTCCCTTCTTTTCCTGCTTCGTCATCATCATCATGAAGTCAGGTGTGGCCTGAGAAGCTTTGTAACGCGCATTAAACATCTTCATGGCCTGGTTGGAATAATTAAAGCCCGCATTACTCAAGTCGGCGAAACCTTTGGACAATTCCTTACCCACTGCTTTTCCAGTCGGATCGGTTGTCTTTTGAGACGCATCTGCAAATGCTGCTGAATAGGCCGCTGCTGCTGCTCCGATGTAGGCAGCGCGAACAGCTTGCGCCGCATACAATGCCCTAACCAACGCAGGTTCCCTTGGTGCCGGATAATACTTTGCATATCCAATATTGCCGCTCGCATCCACTTTCATGATATTCTGCTCGCTGTAAATCACAAGTCCTTCGTTGGCCGCGTCAATGAAACTCGGCAACTCTTTGCCTTCAAAGGTTAGCTTCGCTGATGTAAGCTTGCGGTTAGTGCCCGCTACTTTGTCCACTTCAATGATACCGCCCTCTTTCGGTGAGTATACATACGCCTTGTCACCTTTCTGACCAACCGGGAATGGTCTGACCTTGTCTCCGGAT
>DASVBA010000151.1:0-5949 GCA_036376095.1 Chryseolinea sp. | reverse complement strand
TAAAGAACACACTAACTTTAATTCTATATTCTATATTCTATATTCTATATTCTATATTCTATATTCTATATTCTATATTCTATATTCTAACCCAACAAACATCAAAAAAAATGAAATACATACTCTCGCTTGCAATAACCTTGTCCCTAAGCTCAGCCTTTTGTCAGACACTGACGCTAAAGTGGAAAAGTGATGCTACCCTTACAACATCTGAATCAGTTGCTTTTGATTCTAAGAATAATGTGCTGTACGTTTCCTGTATCGACGGCAAACCCGACGAAAAGGATGGTAAAGGATTTATAGGCAAAGTCTCGCCCGACGGTAAAGTTGTTGCAGCCCAATGGGTCAGTGGCCTCGATGCCCCCAAAGGATTGGGGATTTTTAAGGATAATCTTTATGTAGCAGATATAACTAAAATTGTTACTATCAACATACCAACCGGGAAGATTACCGGCAGTGTAGAAGTACCAGGATCCAAGTTCCTTAATGACATCACAGTTGATAAGAAAGGAAACGTGTACGCATCTGACACTCAAACCGGGAAGATCCACATATTGAAAGACGGAAAAGTTGACGTATTCTTTGAGAGTACCGAATTCAAAGGAGTCAATGGGCTCCTTGCGGTGGGAAATGATCTTTATGTTGTCGACTTTCCAACCGGCACTAACTACAAACTGAGCGCGGACAAGAAGCTGTCAACAATTGGAAAAACAGGGGAAGGCGCGGATGGAATTGTGCCTCTTGGCAACGACGAATATCTGGTGTCAAGCTGGCATGGTGAAGTCTACTTGATCAATGCAAAAGGTGAATCAAAAAAATTGATTGATACCAAAGAAGAGAAGGCAAACGCGGCAGACATTGAATATGACGCAAAGACAAAGACCCTTTACATTCCGACCTTTTTTGCGAATGGCGTTACGGCCTATACGTTTTCCAAATAACGGTTGATAAAAGTCTCTTGACTGCCTGGTGGACAATACTACCAGGCAGTTTTTTTTGATAAAGATTGCTACCTTGGACTGGGCCCCAATCAGGTTTCCAGCGATGAGCAAACAGATTCTTAAAGACCTGCCAGACCTTCTTAAAGCCGAAGTAATTACGGAAGAGACGGCAGAAAAAATCAGAGCCTACTATTCCGGGCAAAGCCCTCACTCAACCAACAGGCTGTTTATTGTTTTCGGCATCCTCGGTGCGCTGCTGGTGAGCATGGGTATAGTATTGATCATCGCGCACAACTGGGACATGTTGCCAAAGGTTGTGAAACTCGCAATCGGACTTTTGCCCTTACTTGCAGGTCAAATAACGACCGGAATACTTATCATTAAGAAATCCGAAGACAAGACGTGGAAAGAAGGAACGGGTACGTTTCTTTTTGTTGCAGTTGCCATAAGCATATCGATTGTGAGTCAGGTGTACAACATTCAGGGCAACTTAGGTAATTTTCTTTTGGTTTGGATGGCGCTGAGTCTACCAATTGTTTATGCCTTGCGTTCGTCAATGGCTTCTCTCCTCTATATTTCCGGAATTACATGGTACGCGTGTGAGGTGTCTTATTTCAATTATCCTCATGGGCACGCTTGGTGGTATTGGCTTTTGTTCATCTTGGTCCTGCCCTTTTATTACTTTGAATTCCTAAAGGACGGTGTCAAGAATAACTTCTTCTATTTCAATTCCTGGCTGCTGGCATTATCTCTTACGGTTTGTCTCGGTGTATTTGTGGACAAACATGGTGAGTTGATTATGATCGCATACATGTGCCTCTTTAGCGCTTTTGTAATCCTAAGTGAAATGCCCGCATTCGATACGGGACGGGTGATCAGCAATGCATTCCTTGTCATTGGCAGCCTTGGCGTCATCATTTCTCTGCTCATTCTGAGCTTCGACTTTTATTGGGACGAGCTAGACGATTCGTCGACACAACATTTTACTAAAGGTATCGAGTTTGTTGTTAGCGTCGTGTCCACCCTGATTGCTGGTGGTCTTTTAGTGCTTGGTCTCCGTACGAAGTCTGTTGCTGAGATAAATTCAAAATCGTTTGCATTCGTGGTGTTTATCCTGCTCTTTTTTATCGGCTTAAGCACGCCAACTACCTCACAGTTGCTCATTAACGTGGTTATTCTCCTGTTTGCCGTTCACACGATACGCGATGGAGCAAAGCGTAATCACCTCGGTATTTTAAATTACGGGCTATTGATCATTACCGCGCTTATACTTTGCCGGTTCTTTGATACTGATTTTAGTTTTGTAGTTCGCGGGCTGTTATTCATTTCTGTCGGCGCTGGATTCTTTGCGGCAAACTATTACATGATCAAGAAAAGAAAGAGACAAGTATGAAAACATTGGCTTTACCGCTATTCGTTGTCATGTGCATTGCACAGTGGTTTATTCCGGGCCAGATGATTTATGATAGTGAGACGGTGATTGTTGAGGGAGTGTCCTACAAATTCAAGACACAACCGGTCGATCCTTCTGATCCTTTTCGTGGGAAGTACATAACGTTGAACTTTGATGCCAACAGCATCATCTTACCCGATAGCGCCAACTGGCAGAATGGTGAAGATGTCTTCGTGACATTCACCACTGATTCGGCCGGGTTTGCGAAGGCCTCAAATATTTACAGATCAGAACCAGAGACGCAAGCCTACCTCAAAACGACTGTGAGCTACGTCAACACATATGACAACTTCGAGGTATTCTACAACATCCCATTTGACCGGTTCTATTTAGAAGAGTCAAAGGCATCACAGGCGGAGCAACTTTATTGGCAAGCTCAACTTGATAGCGTCCAGGTTGCCTATGGCGTCGTGACTATCGGCAAAGGCCAGGCCGTGCTAACGGATGTCATGATCAATGACCGGTCTATTGTCGAGATAATTAATGACCTTAATTCTGAGGGCGACAGAAAGGTGCTTCCGCCGAACTCGGCAACAAGACCGCAAAGCCATTAACTGGGAAACACAATCCCGAAGGGATTGAAGCTTAATAGCCCGGCATGAAATGCCGGGTTGAGGCGCACGCATCGTTCGGTGAACCCCGAAGGGGTTCAACAGGACGACTGGTCTTCATCCATTTCTGACGCGCCGCCATAAGATGTCACCGGTTCGAATGGAACATTTTCCGCGTAGCGCTATCCCAATCCGCTGCAGCCCAAGTTAGAACAAATACCTTTCTTCAAACTTGACCCCGTGTTCATTCAGTAGGCCGATATATTCTTCT
Organism: Chryseolinea sp.; assembly: GCA_036376095.1. GTDB lineage: Bacteria > Bacteroidota > Bacteroidia > Cytophagales > Cyclobacteriaceae > Chryseolinea. The sequence goes on along the minus strand of DASVBA010000151.1, from coordinate 2,733 downwards.
CTGAATGTAATTCGCTCGTGATGCCGTTCCTGATTTTTCACGTATTCGATCAGGTTATTCTTCTCTTTGATCGAATACGTAAAGGCCCCATACCCAACTTGCCATCCCATAAAATCCTTAAACAATTTTTTTTCCTTAATAAAAGCTGATGTCGCCAGTTTGATATCTTTAACCAACCATGCTAATCCAACACTGGGATGCAATTGACAGATGATATGAACGTGATCTTCGACACCGTTGATACAATATACATGGCATTTGTTATTTAGCAGTATGCCAATTATATATTCAAACAGCTTCAATCGGTTGTTCTTTGCAAGCGTGTTTTCGTTGTTCTTAGTGCCGAACACTATCTGGTAAATAATTTGGGTATAAGTGCTCATAATGGTGAATGGATTTTATGTAAATGACGTCAGCGTTCCTTGAAACGTATTTCGATTGTAATTCTGATCGATCTGTGGTTCTGGTGTCCTGTTCAACCCCTTCGGGGTTCCGGATCTTGACGATTTCCTAACGGCGGATTGCATCCGCGGCTATTAAGCTTGAATCCCTTCAGGATTCGTCGTGATTCAAGCTGTTCCGTATCGCTTAAACTGATCGAAGCTAGATGCAAGGAACGATATTTGAAAATCTGTAATTGTTCGGTTTTCCAGAAATAAGAGCTGGATTAGCACCTACCCCGCCGCTGGTCAATTCCCGGGTTTTTCTTTCGTCCGTTAAGTCCTAGATTTGATGCTTTATTAATTATAACTATATGTTCATTAAACTATCCTATGCTTGTTGGTTAGCGTGTCTCCTCACTATTGTTTCATGCTCAACGAAAGAAGAAGAAACTCCGCAGGGAGCAGTAGTGGAGTCCGAAAAACAAAAATTTCAAGTCGATACCATCACTAATCAGCTGAAAAACCCCTGGGGCCTTGCATTCTTACCGGACGGCAGAATTCTGATCACAGAAAGAGCTGGAGAAATCCGAATCGTAAAAGACGGCAAACTGCTCGACGAAAAGATCCAGGGTGTTCCCGCAGTTTATGCAAAGGGACAAGGTGGTCTGCTCGACATACAACTACACCCGAATTTTAAGGAAAACGCTTTTATCTATTTAAGCTATTCAAAACCCCTCGCTGACAGCGGAGGAACCGTTATTGCACGTGCAAAACTCGAAGGTAACTCGCTGACAAACCTTGAAGAGCTCTTCCAGACATCTCCCTTTGGACCTTCAGAAGTTCATTTTGGGTCGCGCATCGTGTTTGATGGTAATGGATATATGTTCTTCACAAGTGGTGAACGTGGAAAGAAGGAGAATGCCCAGGATCTTGGCAATCACCTCGGAAAGGTGTTACGCCTCCACGATGATGGCAAGGTGCCCAGCGACAATCCGTTCGTTGGAGTGATCGGCGCAAAGTCCGAGATCTGGTCATACGGACACAGAAATCTCCAGGGACTTTATTACGATAAAACGACAGGAACGCTTTGGGAGCACGAACATGGACCAAGAGGCGGCGATGAGCTGAACGTTATTGAGAAGGGAAAGAATTATGGGTGGCCTGTGATCACCTATGGCATCAACTATGACAGTACGATCATTACCGATCTAAAAGAGAAAGAAGGCATGGAGCAACCCATACGCTATTGGGTTCCATCAATTGCGCCCTGCGGACTGACGATGGTTACGAGTGATAGATATCCAGGCTGGAAAGGCAATCTCCTTGTAGGAGCACTTTCACACCAGCTTGTATCGAGAGTAGAAATTGCAGATAAGAAGTATGTAAAGGAAGAGAGGTTGCTGGAAAAAATCGGAAGGGTCCGCGCAGTTGTGGAGAGTCCCGATGGGTACATTTACGTCGCGATGGAAAATCCTGGAAAGCTTGTAAGGCTAGTACCGGTAGAATAAAAAAACTTTAAATGGTATCTCAATTATCGGCGATCTGAAATCAGGTCGCCGTTTTATTTTAGCCCCTTGTTGGTTAGCATTCCGGCAAAACCCATCGATCTACTTTGGCTATTTTTTCAAAACCGTAAACTCCACGCGCCTGTTGTTTGCACGACCTGCGTCGGTTTCATTTGAGTCGATTGCCCAGGTTTCGCCATACCCTTTGGCAGTCAGCCGGTGACTTTCTATTCCCTGGCTGATCAAATAATCCACTACCGACTGTGAACGACCTTGAGAAAGGTTCATGTTGTAGTCGTCAGAACCTTTGCTGTCCGTATGACCGGCAATTTCAACTTCTACGGTCGCGTTTTGTTTTAGAAAATCGACCACCTTGTTAAGTTCGGGGAAAGACTGCTGCTTCAGTGTCGTCTTGTCAAAGTCAAAATAAATGTTCCGCAATACTACCGTCACTCCGATCTCAATGGGTCGAAGATAAATGTCACGTATAAACGGCGACAAACCATCATCGTCAGCCTGGATGCTATCCGTTGAATTCAGATATCCTTCGGCAGATGCTGTGATCATATACCATCCAAGCTTTGCAATTTCTTTCTCATACTTCCCACCGTCGGCTATCATCTTTACGATTGTCTTTCGGTCCGTTTTCAAATTGATGTCGAGCTTGGCTGTCAAAGGTTGCTCTGTTTTTTTATCATACACATTCCCTGCAAGCATCAGTTTCTTTGCTACTGGTTTTAAAAGAATCTCTACATAAAGTGTTGTGTCTTTGTTAATAGAGGGAATGGTAAAGGCATCTTCCTTTGGAAGAAAACCACTCGCCGTTGTCGCAATGTTGAAGGAAG